>PLWR01000463.1 GCA_003165615.1 Acidobacteriota bacterium
GATGCCGTTATAGACGCGCTACCAGTTTCGCATCCTGGGTCACATTGACGGTTCGTCGCCTTATCGTGGATGTGGGCAGAACCGGCAGAGGGACGGGTGCCCGGTGGGTGTTCAAAACCGATATGCGGTGCCGGCGCTGAGCTTGCCGAATTCGCTCCACGGGCTCAGCGCAGGTCCGCTTAAGCAGTCTAAGCTCTTGGTTCTGAAGGGTCTGAAAATGGTTTTGACGCCAGCTCGAGAAAAAACCGAGCGCCAGATCGCAGGATCACGGGATTCTGAGCGACCCGGTAAGGTCCGCGAGGTGCAAGCGTTTGCGCTGGCAATAATCGTGGATGCCATTCACGATGCGTAGGGATGTTCCTGGGTCGTAGAAATTCGCGGTGCCCACCTGTACGGCGCGCGCTCCGGCAATGATGAATTCCAGCGCATCTTCGGCGCCGGCGATGCCGCCGATGCCGATGATGGGGATTTTCACCGCACGCGCGGCCTGGTAAACCATACGCAGCGCCACGGGTTTAATGCCCGGCCCGGAAAGCCCTGCGGTAACATTGGAAATGCGCGGCGTGCGCGTTTCCACGTCGATGGCCATTCCCACAAAAGTGTTGACGAGTGAAAGTGCGTCCGCCCCGGCGCCTTCCGCTACGCGCGCGAACAGCCCAATGTCTGTGACGTTGGGTGAGAGCTTGACGAAGAGCGGATAGCGCGCGGCCTTTTTTGACGCGGCCACCACTTCCTCCGTCAAGCGTGGGTCGCTGCCATACACGATGCCGCCACAGTGAGTGTTGGGGCAGGAGATATTCAATTCATAGGCGGCAATGCCTTCGCCTTCATTGAGGATTTCAATGCAGCGCACGTAACCTTCCGTGGAGTAGGCAAACACATTCACTACGGTGCGCGCTTTGAGCGTGCGCAGGAAAGGCAGTTTCTCGCCCAGGAACCGCTTCGCGCCCACGTTCTGAAGGCCGATGGCGTTCAACATTCCGGAGTCTGTTTCGTAAATGCGGGGCGGCGGATTGCCCTCCATGGGTTCCGGCGAAATACCTTTCACACAAATCGCGCCAAGCTGGTTGAGGTCGATGAGTTGGGCGAATTCCTTCCCGTAGCCAAACGTCCCGCTGGCCGTCCACACCGGGTTTTGAAATCGCACGCCGGCAATCTCGATTTCCATCTGCGGGTTGAATTCTTCCGTGGGGGGTGCTGACGCCGCCGTCCTGCCAGGCTGGAGGGGACTTCCGGCAGCACCGCTCGTGCCTCTTGCATCAGGTGCTTGATCCTCCGGTTTGGATTTCTTCGTCATCTTTGCCAATTCCGAATCCCGAATCCCTGATCCCTAACCACGAATCCCTAATCCCGAATCCCTAATCCCGAATCCCGAGTTTCTTATCCGCCTCCCAAACAATTTTCTCCGCCCAAAACACCGGCCCCTCGGTGCAAACGCGCTGGTAGGCATCGTGGCCCGTCCCCTGAACGCGGATCGAGCAGCCCAGGCAAACGCCCACTCCGCAGCCCATGCGATTTTCCATGGAAACCAGGCAGGGATGACGGAAGCGCTTGGCCAGTTCCACCGTGGCGCGCAGCATCGCCCCCGGACCGCACGCCATGAGCAAAAACTTCTTATCGGTGTGCTTGGTGAGGTAGTCCTCTAGTGGCCGCGTCACATAGCCGCGATATCCCACCGAGCCGTTTTCCGTCGCCAGCAGCATGGCGCGCACTAGGGGCTTGAATTCCTGCACGCCCACCAGGTCGTCTTTGGTTCGTCCCCCAAAAAAGAGCCGTTGCCTGAATCCCGCCTCGGCCAACTGCTTTGCCGGAAGCAGCAGCGCGGCGATGCCAATACCTCCCGCCACCTGCAGAATTTCGTCGGATTCATGCGCGCGCGGGAGATATTCCTCTTCAAAAAAGCCGTGCCCGAGGGGCGCCAGCAGCCCCACCTTATCACCGGCTTTGAGTTCCGCCATCAAGCGCGTGCCGCGGCCCACGACTTTGTAGAGAAGTTGGAGGATGCGCGGCGCCGCGGCTTGCCGGGAAGGACTGGCCGGGCCGCCCGCGGGCGTCTGCACGTCAAAGATGCTCATGGGCCGGCGCAGCAGCACGTCGGACCGTCCGAGGATGCGCACCATGGCGAACTGGCCCGGCCGCACATCGGGCGCTTGCCGCGGAGCATCCAAACTCAAAAGGAAATGGCCGCCGGTGAGGGCTCGATTTTCGATGACCGCCACGGTTTCGTCATGCATCGGCATCATGGTAGCACAGGTGGCAGGGGCTAGGGGTTGGGGGTCAGGGGCTAGGGATTCGGGATTCGGGATTAGGGGTTCGGAGTCAGGGGGAGTGCGAACGCCACTCGAAAATCAAATAGCGAAACTCGAAATTGGATGCAGGTTACGCGAGTTTCGATTTTCGCTGTTTCCTGACACCTGACACCTGGCACCTGGTACCTGTTTCGAGTTTCGCCGCTTCCTGAAACCTGGCACATAGCACCTAACCCCTAATCCCGAATCCCGAATCCCTAACCCCTAATCCCGAATCCCTGTCCCCTCCTCACAAGTGCTTCAGGATCCACCGCCGGATGTGCGGCAACGACTGGCGGGGAAACTTGTGAGTGGAATTATAGAAGCGGAAATCGACGGTGGCGGCACGCTGTGCTAACTGTCGCCGGTACTCCAGGTTCTTCTCCCGCGAGTACCATTCATCCTGCCGGGCGGCGATGTGCAGCACGTGGGTGGCCGCGGGCTGGAAATGGGGATTCTCCTCCCAATCGCCGGGGACCCCGCCGCAGACGGCGACGGCGCCCCGAATCGCCTTCGGGTGGGTAAATGCATAGCGGTAGTTGGGGGCGCAGGTCTGCGAAAAAGCCAGCAAAAACACCCGTCGGGGGTCGGCGTGGTATTTCCGCACGGCCAACTGGATGATGGTGGCCAAATCGCGGTGGTGGAGGTCGATGGAATCCTCCATCTTGTACGTCGTGCCCCAGCCAAAGACCACGCGAAGGTCTTTGGGATTCCTGACGAGGCGGCGAAAGAATTGGTACGGGCCTTGCAGGGAGATCACCACCATCTTGCCATCCGCGACGTGCGTCGCCAACCGCATCATGGAACCTTTATCCCCTTCGTAACCGTGCAGCGCCACCAGCAACGGCCAACGCTTGCGCCGGGCGTGCTTCGGCGGCAGTTCAACATCGTAGTAACGGCGAATGGCGCTGCGAAAGAATTTTTCCATAATTTTTCGTGCCACGCGTTTTTCCCGCGGACAGAAGAAATCGATTTTAACACATGGACTCATCACCCATGCGGCGACTTAGATGGGGGGTAAGGGTACCGTTTGGTTATTTGTAGCGGCGGCCTGTAGCCGCAACCAAAGGTGCAGGGGCCAGCGACGCTGGCCCCGGGGCGAAGGCCGTTTTGCCCCACAGATTCTCTCATCCTCCCGACCCCAACCGCCGTGTGACGGTTCAGGGTTGTTGTCGC
>PLWR01000466.1 GCA_003165615.1 Acidobacteriota bacterium
CATCGCGGGCACGGTGAACATGGCGGGCGGACAACCGCAATCGATGGAGAACATCCGCGCCGTCCGCGAACTTTGCCAGCAACACAACATTCCCGTGGTGCTTGACGCCACTCGCGCCGTTGAGAACGCCTATTTCATTCAGCAGCGCGAGCCCGGATACCAGTCTAGAAGCGTTGCCGGGATTCTGAAGGAATACTGCTCCTACACCGACACCTGCACGATGAGCGCGAAAAAAGACGCGCTGGTGAACATCGGCGGGTGGCTGGCCACGAGTGACCAGGGCCTTTACGAGGAGGCGCGCAACCTGGTGGTGGTCTACGAGGGCTTGCACACCTATGGCGGCCTGGCGGGGCGCGACATGGAAGCCATGGCGCGCGGCATCGTGGAAAGCGTCGCCGACGACCACATCCGCACCCGCATCGGCCAGGTGGAATATCTCGGCAATCACCTGCTCGACTGGGGCGTGCCCATCGTCAAGCCTATTGGCGGGCACGCGGTTTTCCTGGACGCCAGAGCGTTCTACCCGCACATCCCCCAATCCCAATACCCGGCGCAGGCGCTTACCTGCGATATCTTTATCGACTCGGGAGTGCGCACCATGGAGCGCGGGGTAGTCTCCGCCGGACGCGATCCCAAAACGGGCGAAGAACATTTCCCTCAACTGGAACTGGTGCGCATCACCCTGCCCCGCCGCGTCTACACCCAAGCGCACATGGATGTGGTGGCGGAATCGGTTCTGGAAGTTTACGGGCACCGCGAGCAAGCGCGCGGCCTGAGGATGACCTACGAGCCGAAATACTTGCGCTTTTTCCAGGCACGGTTTGAACGCGCCTCCTGAGCACTCAACCGCAGGGGCGGCAAATCGGAACAAGCGGTGAGAAGTTGAAGAATCTTCGCGGAAAAATGTGCAATAATCAGACCCCGGAATGCTTCCTGTAACCCAAGCTTGGTTTCGATTCGTGAAAGCTCAACCGGGCATCAAGCTGCATAGTTACCCTAAGGTTCTTTGGATAATTTTCTTTGTGAGCTTGCCGTTTTTGAACCCCTTGGTGCGAGGCGATGGGGTGGGGTACTACGCCTACGTCAGGTCGATGCTCATCCAGCACAATCTGAGATTTGAAAGCGATTGGATTAATTCGCCCTGGCCTTTCGTCAATCGAACATTTGATGCAGAGGGTCGCATTCATGTCAAATACACCGGGACAGGCCACCTGCCCAATCACTATTCCGTCGGACCTGCCATGCTCTGGGCACCATTCTTGATTCCTGTTCACATCGTGATGGCGGTACTGGGGAAAGCCGGCATGAACGTCCAGCCGGACGGTTTCTCTATGCCCTATATTGTTACTGCTGCGTTGGTAACCGCACTCTGCGGATTCTTAGGGCTCTACGTGTCATTTGGCATTGCCCGGCTTTACGTCGGGGAAATGTGGGCCTTCCTTGCCACTCTCGGCATCTGGTTTGCCTCATCCCTTCCCGTCTACATGTATTTCAACCCTTTCTATTCGCACGCACAATCGGTATTTGCAGCCGGGAGTTTTCTCTGGTACTGGCAGGCGACCCGCGCGCAGAGGACCGTGGCGCAGTGGGCCATACTCGGCCTGCTAGCGGGTTTGATGCTAAACATCTACTATATAAACGTCGCCATTCTGGTGCTACCCCTCCTTGAATCTCTTAGGCAGTACTGGCAAACCTTGCGGGCGCCCGCGCATGGCTGGGGAGTCTTACGCAGGCTATTCCTGGCCAACGTAGTTTTCTCTTGCGTCACCCTGGTCGCCTTTCTGCCGACCCTGATTACTCGGCAGATTATCTACGGGAAGCCTTGGAATCTTGGATATGAGCCGTCATCCTGGACCCGTCCAGCGCTTTGGCAACCGCTCCTCTCGTCTAACCACGGTCTGGTTTCGTGGACTCCCATCGTAATTCCGTCCCTGGTGGGACTGTTTCTTCTCCGCCGTTACGATCCTGAACTAGCCACGTACTCGCTGGCGGCATTTGCCGCCATGTACTACATCGTCGCTTGTCATCCTGACTGGCATGGCAGATCTTCCTTTGGAAACCGTTTCTTCCTTTCTCTTACTCCGTTGTTCATCCTGGGTCTTGCCGTTTTCCTTCAAGACGTCAGCCGGTGGTTCACCCGGGCGCGAACCGCAATCGCGACCAGCGCGCTCGCGCTCGCTATCTTGATCCTTTGGAACATAGCTTTCATCTTCCAGTGGGGCATTGGCCTTGTTCCGCATATGGGGCCGATTTCCTGGAGACAAATGGCCTACAATCAAGTCATGGTGGTCCCCTCCAAACTCGGCGGCAGCGTGAAAGCATACTTCACCCATCGCCGTGAGATGATGAACCGCATCGTACTGGAAGACTTACGGCACGTCCGCAAAAAGTGATGCTTGCCGTTCAGCGCGTGCGGGGCGGCGGGTTGTTGCGCTTCCTGGTCACATCCAGCATGGCATGTTAACGACTGACATATATACGCACTAGACACTTGACGGCTTATGGCAAATCATGTAATTTTGCGTCCACCTCCTATGACTCTGAACGATCAGGATTTTCGGCGGGACAAGCGTGTAGCGTTTACGACACGCGCGGCATTGGACCCTGTTTCCGGCGCCAGCGGTCCCATCAAAGATGCATCGACGATTGATCTTTCGGAGTCGGGAGCCCGAGTCCGTTTATCCGGCCGGATCGAGCCTGGCCAGATCGTGGAACTCTATTTGAGCAAACGCCCCGAACCATGCCGTGTCGTGTGGACCGCCCCGTACGAGGCCACTCAAGAACTGGTTGCAGGGCTTGAATTTATCTGTCCCTTGCCCGACCCCCGACGCCGTCAGACTCCTCCCTCAAGTAAATTCGAACCCATCAATTAGCCTCGGCGCTTGATATTCCCTTCCCCCCGGTGGTGAGAAATTCGCACTAGAATACTTCGTGCTCGGTAACACCTGCACGCTGCCTACTGCCAACTGCCTACTGTCTTTTACCATCCCACCGGCTTCCCCTGATTCTGTTCCTCCANNCCTCCAGCCATTTTTCCAGCGGGGCAAAGTAGTCGCGGATGGCTGTGGCGTCCATTTCCCGCTGGCCGGTCATGGCTTCGAGGGCATCGGGCCACGGGCGGCTTTGGCCCATGGCGAGCATCTTGGCCAGTCGCGCGCCGGCCTCCTTGTTATCGTAAATTGAGCAGCGATTGAGGGGCTCTGTGCAACCCGCGGTCTTCGCCAGAGCGCGATGAAACTGGA
>PLWR01000432.1 GCA_003165615.1 Acidobacteriota bacterium
ATGGCGCTGATGAATCGCAAACTCGCTCCCGATCTGGAAACCGTGTTCTTGATGCCGGCGCTTGCCTACACTTACGTCAGTTCGCGTTTGGTCCGGGAAATTTTTCATCACGGCGGTTCCGTCACCGGACTGGTTCCGGCGCTGGTCGAAGAGCGGCTTCACCAGAAGTTCTTTCAGGGCAAGACACAGAAGTGAAAAGCTGGGAGCTGGAAGTTAGGAGCCAGAGTGGAACGGCACAGTTCCTCACCTCTCGCTTCTGCCTTCTTCCTCCCAGCTTCTAGCTCCCAAGGGCAGATAATGGAATTTTCCGAACGAATTTCGCGGATATCGGTCTCCTCAACGGCGGCGGTGGTGCAGAAGGCCGACAAGCTGCTCTCGGCCGGCGTGAAGCTGGTTGACTTCGGCGCCGGCGAGCCCGATTTCGCCACCCCCGATCGCATCAAACAGGCCGCCATCCGCGCCCTGGAAGAGAACTTTACCAAGTACACTCCCACGGGCGGAACTCGCGAACTGAAGGAAGCGCTGGTGGAGCGGCACGCCAACGATTTCGGCTCAAACTACACCGTTGAGGAATGCCTGGCGACCGTGGGCGGCAAGCATGCCATTTTCGAAGCCATGATGGCCACCGTCAACCCTGGGGATGAAGTGATCTTGCCCGTTCCCTACTGGGTCTCCTTTCTTGACATCATCAATTACGCCGGCGGCAAGGCGGTATTTCTCGAAACCGACGAGGCGGAGAATTTCGCCGTGCGGGCCGACGCGGTGGAGAAGCTCATCACGCCCCGCACCAGGATGATTGTGGTGAATTCGCCCAACAATCCCACCGGCGCGGCGCTCCCGCGTGCGGAAATGGGAAAGCTCCTGGAAGTGGCAGCGCGGCATAAGGTCCTCCTGATGTCAGACGAGTGCTATTGTCATTTTCTCTACGACGATCCGCCGTTTTCATTGGGGAGCTCCCAGGATCGCGAGCATCTTCTGGTGGTGGGCTCGCTTTCCAAGACTTATGCCATGACGGGGTGGCGCGTGGGATTTGCCCTGGGCAACGCCAAGCTGCTTGCCAATATGCTGAAGCTGCAGAGCCACTCAACTTCCAATCCCACCTCGATCGCGCAGAAAGCCGCGGTGGAGGCCTTGCGCGCCCCGCAGGATTGCGTGCGCGCCATGCTGGCCGAGTACCGCTGCCGCCGCGACCGCATCGTGGAAGGCCTGCGTGCCATTCCCCGCGTCACCTGCACGATGCCGCAGGGCGCTTTCTATGCCTATCCCAATATCTCGGCGTACCTGAATGGCGACGGATTGGCTGACACCACGGTGCTGGCGGAAAGACTTCTGGATGAAGCGCACGTGGCCGTGGTGCCCGGCCCGGCATTTGGAACGCAGCAACACGTTCGACTTTCGTACGCCAATTCCCTGACTCATATCGATGAGGGGTTAAGGCGGATGGCGGCGTTTTTCGCCAAATTCTAGCCGAAGGGATATGAAGTTCCGAACTGGAAGATGCACCACCAAGACACCAAGGCACCAAGGAAAACGGAGGCTCGAAATCACAAGGCCCCGGGCCAGTAGCTTCTCGTTTTTGCTTGGTGTCTTTGCGTCTTGGTGGTAATCCGTGCTCAAATTATGTCCACTTTCACCAGTCCCGTTCAACTCTCCAATACCTTCAAGCCGAAAATCTGGGGGCGGCGTGATTTGGCGCCGCTCTTTGACATGCCCGAACTCCAGGACGGCGCCGGCGATCCGCTCTCGAGGCAACGCATTGGCGAGGTGTGGGTCACGGATGACACTTCACGCCTTCTGAATGGCCCCGCGGCGGGAATGACCCTCGCCGAGGCTTCGGAAAAATACGGTCCTGAGTTGCACGGAAAGTCGTGGCCGGGCCGCCGTTTTCCCCTCCTCGCCAAGTACATCTTCACCAGTGACTGGCTTTCCGTGCAGGTTCATCCTGACGACGCTTATGCCGCCGCGCACGACCACGGCAGCCTGGGCAAGTGCGAGATGTGGTACTTCCTCCAGACGGATCTGGACGGCGCAATTCTTCTGGGCTTGAAGCCCGGCGTGACGAAGGACCAATTGCTCCCCGCGTTCAAGGGTGGAGCATCGCGCGAGATCCTGCAAACTTTCCGGCCTGAGCCGGAGGAAGCCGCGTTTCTGGCTCCGGGAATCGTCCACGCCCTGGGACCCGGTGTGGTAGTGTTCGAAGTCGAGGAAAATTCCGATATCACCTATCGGCTGGATGATTTTAACCGGCTCGGCCTGGATGGCAAGCCGCGCGAGTTGCACCTGGAAAAAGGGCTCGACGTGATTCGTCCGGAGCTGCCGCCCCGGCGCGATCTGCCCCGGTTCGAATTCAAGGAAAAGTACGGCACGCGCCGTTTCGTGCTCGCCAGTCGCTACTTCGCCCTCGAGGTATTGAACATCAGCCGCACCGCTACCTTTCACAGCTCGCCCGAGAAGGTGGAAGTCCTTTCCATCATGGAAGGCGATGGGCGCATCGAAAATGAGGCGGGATGGTTGGCTTATCGCCCCGGCGAAACCTGGTTGATTCCGCCGGATGCGAACCAGTACCGCATGGTGCCGGCGATGGAAACCAAATATTTGAAGTTCTACGTTCCCGACCTTGATAAGGATTTCCGCGAGCCATTGAAGGAGCATGGAATTCCCCCGGAGAAAATCCGCCAGATCGTATTCGAGTAGAATCCCATGGCAAGAAAATCGGTCTTCGCTCACGCATACGCAGTGGTGATGGCAGGCGGAAGCGGAACGCGCTTCTGGCCCGTGAGCCGCCGCCAGCATCCCAAGCAATTACTGGAACTCTTCGGCCACGGCACGCTTCTGGAACAGACGGTGGAACGGATCCGGCCCATCATTCCCCCTGAGCGTGTCTACGTCTACACCAACGAGCTTATCTGGCGTGAGGTGTGCCGGCGCCTGCCGCAGATTCCCCGCGCGCAGATCGTGGCCGAACCCGCCTCGCGCAACACCGCGCCCACGCTGGGAGTGGCCGCGCATGAAATCTGCCGCCGCGACCCGCAAGGCCTGATGGTGGTGCTGGCGGCTGACCACATCATCACCAAACGCGCCGAATTTCTTCGCGTCCTGCGCGCCGGTTGTGAAACTGCCGACGTGGAAGGAAGGTCGGTGGCGATTGGCCTGAAGCCCACCCGCCCTGACACGGGTTTTGGGTACGTGCGTATCGGCGCTCGCGAAGCGCGCATTGCCGGGCAAGAGATTTACCGGGTGGAAAAGTTCACGGAAAAGCCGCCGCTGGCGCTGGCTCGAAAATATGTGGCCTCCGGGCGTTACCTTTGGAACGGCGGGATGTTCATCTGGCGGGCTTCCACCCTGCTCGAAAATTTCGCCCGGCATCAGCCCAAGATGGCGGATCAACTGGCGCGGCTCGAGGCGGCCGGGGGTGTGCGGTCGGAAAAAAACTTTCGCCGCCTTTTTCCGCAATTCGAGAAGATCTCCATCGACTTTGCCATCATGGAAAAAATCTCGGATATCCATGGCGTCGCCGCCGACATCGGCTGGAACGACGTGGGCAGTTGGGCGGTGGTTTATGACCTCACGGCTAAAGATAATGAGGCAAACGTCCGCCCGGAACGCAGCCTGTGCCTGGATTCACGCGGCAACATGATTGTGGCCAAAAAGAAGTTTGTGGTAACGGTAGGCGTTCAAGACCTGGTCATCGTGGAATCGGATGATGCGATTCTGGTCTGCACGCGTGACCATTCGCAAGACGTGGGCAAAGCGGTTCAGGCGCTGGAAAAAGCGGGGCACCAAAAGCTGCTGTAGCTTTCAGGTTTTGGTTGTTAAGTGTTCCCGAAAGGACGAAGCTCGAAAGTCGAAACTCGAAAATCGCCACCTCGACATCGAGGTTCGAGCTTTGATACTGGAAGCCGCGGAGCTACAAAACAGGCGCTACACTTGCCGCGAATTTCGATTTTCCAATTTCGAGTTTCGGTTCTAAGTCATGGATAAAATCACGTTCGGTACCGACGGCTGGCGGGGCGTCATCGCCGATGATTTCACCTTTGCCAATGTGCGGCGGGTGGCGGCGGCCATCGCTTCGTACGTGCGCGGAGAGAGCGAGCCGGCTCGCGGCCTGATTGTTGGCTACGACATGCGCTTCCTTTCCGCGGAATTTGCCCGCGCCGTCGCCGAGGTGCTTTCCGCCGCCGGGATACCTGTGTGGCTCGCGAACGCCGGCACTCCCACGCCGGCGGTAAGTTATGCGGTGGTGGCGAGGAAGACCGCGGGCGCGGTCATGATCACCGCCAGCCACAACCCTTCGAAGTGGAATGGCATCAAGTTCAAAGCGCCGTATGGTGGCTCGGCGGAGCCGGCGATTATCCATCGCATTGAAACCCATCTGCATCGCCTCGATCGCGCCCGCGTGCGACCGCGCAAAGTCAAGCCCGCCGCGGTTGAGGTCGTTGACCTCACCACTCCCTACCTCGAACGGCTCAAACAATTGGTCAGCCTGGACCAGATCCGAGCCTCCGGCCAGCGGTTCGTCATCGATCCGATGTATGGGGCCGGCATCGGCTGCATTGCGCGCCTCTTTATTGAGGCGAGGATTCCCTTCCGCGAAATTCACGCGGAGCACAATCCGCTTTTCCCCGGCATGAACCCTGAGCCCATCGAACCGCACGTCGAGGGCCTGCGCCGCGCCGTGATGGAAGGCAAATTCGATGGTGGCTTTGCCACCGACGGCGATGCCGACCGCCTTGGCGCCATGGACCGCACCGGCGAATTCATCGATTCGCACAAGATTTTCTGCATTCTTCTGAAGCACCTGGTGGAGGACCTCGGCTTGCGGGGGGAAGTGGTAAAAACATTTTCCACCACCCAGATGATTGACAAGATGGCGCGCAAATACCAACTGCCGCTGCACGTCACGCCCATCGGCTTCAAATATATCTGCGAGCTGATGCTGACCCACGACGTTTTGATTGGCGGCGAAGAAAGCGGCGGCATCGGAATCAAGG
>PLWR01000673.1 GCA_003165615.1 Acidobacteriota bacterium
CCGCCCCGACCTTTACTACCGCCTGGATGTTTTTGGCATCACGCTGCCCCCGCTGCGGGATCGCAAAGAGGACATCCCGCTGCTGGTCGACCATTTCCTGCGCAAGTATTCACGCGCCATGAGCAAGCATTTCACCGGCATCAGCCGCGCCTCGCTCGACGTCCTGATGAATTATCAATGGCCCGGCAACGTGCGGGAATTGGAGAACGCCATTGAACGCGCCATGGTGATCGGGCGCGAGCCGGAAATTCAGGCTTCGGATTTCCCTCTCCAGGTCTCGACCCCGCCCGCCCCCGAGGGCAGCATGGCACTCGAAGACGTGGAGCGCGGGCATATCCAGCGCGTGCTCGAAGTATGTGAGTGGAACCAGACGCGGGCCGCCAAGGCGCTCGGCATCGATCGCGTCACTCTTTACAATAAGATTAAGAAATACGGTTTCCGGAAAGTGGACGCAGCCGCGCAATGAGAATCATTTCCCTGATGCCGGTTGGACAAGTCGACCACGCCCTGTTGGAACCTCTGGCCGAGGGTCTGACCAGGAGACTCCGTGTGGCATGTTCCATTCAACCTGACGGCCTGGAGCCCGAGTTCGCCTTCAATCCTCTGCGCCGGCAGTATCACTCCACCGAAATCCTCAAGAATATTCTCCAAAGGCCGGCAAGCGATGCCTGGAAGGTCTTGGGAGTCACGGAAATGGACCTCTATATTCCCGTGCTGACCTTCGTGTTCGGGGAAGCGCAACTCACGGACGGTGGGGCGGTGGTCTCCGCCCATCGCTTGCGTCAGGAGTTCTATGGCCTGCCCGCTGACCCCGAACTCCTCCACGAGCGCCTGCTGAAAGAATCCCTCCACGAACTGGGCCACACCTATGGCCTGCGCCATTGCCCGGACTACACTTGCGTAATGAGCTCCTCCAACGGCATTGAACGCATCGACCTGAAACACGCCCTGTTTTGCTCCAACTGCGCACAACTCGTGCCCACCGATGAACCTTAAGCGGCTCTCACTGAGTTAAGATGAGCGAGTAGATCCGCATCAGGGAGAACACTCGGGGGTTCCCAGTGCCAAGAGGAAGAACTGGAGCGCCTCCACCTCTCGCTCCAGGCTCGCAAAGGCTCCTTGAGCGGCCCGCAGATCTCCCATACCGATCATCGTCTCGAGTTGAACGGCGGAATCATAAGCCCTGCTCGCCGCGACGTTTCGAGCCGCGGCTTTGGCGAGGCGCACCGTCCTCCCGACGGCAGGGAGGTCACCCAGGGCCATCTCTTCCCGAATATCCGCCAGCAGGGTCGGCCATGCCGCATGAATGAGACCGACAACCTCGGTGAGAAACTCGCTGTCGCCACCGACGCTGCTCAACGCCAGGCCCACGTCAAAAACTTCGGCGCATTGCTCCATTGTATTCATTTTTTCCCCTTCCTGGGGAAAGTCACGTGCCAGCCCTTGGGGACCAATTCCGGTTCAAGCCGAAGGCGCATCCCTCAAGCTTCGCAACCCTTCCGCCACCTTGTGGAATTCCGCCCACTTGGCAAAGAAGCAAGGGCTTCCGAGTCATCTACGATTAAGGCTCCCGGCGCGCCTCGACTGCTTTGAGCGTGCTGCCGGCAGAGGGCGGGCGCAATCGCTGGAAATCGGTTTCTTGTGTAGTATTAATAAGGAGGTAGATATCGTGGTTTGTGCTACATGGATGGCCGTATCCTTGCAGCCACGGCTTCCTCAGTGTGGTATGTTGTCGTACACGACTAGCCAGGATTCAATCCACCAGTTGATTACGCAGCGCATAGTTCATCAGCTCGGCCGTGGTCGTCAAGCTCAACTTCTCCAAAATGCGCGCGCGATACGTACTCACGGTGGTCACGCTCAAATGCAACACCTCGGCAATCTGGGAGATGGTCTTTCCTGAGCCCATCAACCGCAGGACTTCAAGTTCACGACCCGACAGCCTTTCGTGAAGAGGTTCGTCTGTTCCCCGGCCCAGGTCCAGGGCGAGCACCTCCGCCAATGCCGGGCTCACGTACCGCCCGCCCGCAAGCACCTTGCGGACCGCCTTAATCAATTCTTCCGGGGCGCTGTCTTTGTTCATGTAGCCGGAGGCTCCCGCTTTCAGCACGCGCTTGCCGTACTGGTCTTCCGGATGCATGCTCAAGACCAGCACCGGGAGCTTCGGCCGCAACCGTTTAAGATCCGCGAGGACATCCACTCCGCTACGCCCCGGCATAGTGATGTCTAGAATCACGAGGTCCCAGCCGTGGCTCTGGACTTGGGCAACGGTCTGCTGCGCATTCTCCGCCTCGCCATAAACGGCGCCCTTAAGCTCGCGCGTCAGGATCTCAATCAACCCTCGGCGCAGGATGGCATGATCATCGGCGATGAGAACCCTAATCACTTGAGTCACTCCTGCCCGGCCCTTCCGGCCGCTGGATCAGAACAACTTGCGCTGGGGAGATATTCGCGCTAATTCGGACGGGGCCGCCGGGATTCGGACCCTCACCGTCGTACCGTTTCCGGGAGAGCCGCTGATGGTGAGCTCGCCTCCCAACAGCATGGTCCGCTCACGCATTCCCAGAATTCCCAGTGACTCGCCGATCGAGAGTTTATTCTCAGGGATCCCGTTGCCGTTATCGTGAACTTCCAGTGCCAGTTGGCCGTCTTCCTTGGCAAGTCGTACCTCGACCTGGCTGGCGTCAGCGTGCCGCGCCACATTGGCCAGCGTCTCCTGAAAGATGCGGAAGATCGCGGTGGCCTGCTCCGGACCGACGGCGATGTCATCCTGAGGCAGGTCCAACCGGCACGTCGTCCCGGTACGCGCCTGGAAGTCCTCCCCCGCCCATTCAAGGGCCGCTACCAGACCGAGATCGTCCAGGATTCCCGGCCGCAGCTCGGTGGCGATTCGGCGTACGGCGTGAATCAACTCCTCCACCAGTTGCAGGATCGAGGAAGTCCTCTTCGCATAATGTTTTTCGCCGGCTGGCAACTCGCGAACCAAAAAGCTCATGTCGATCTTAATGGCGGTTAAGGCCTGGCCCAGTTGGTCATGAATCTCGCGCGCCACTCTCTTCCGTTCCTCTTCCCGGATACTTTGCAGCCGCGCGGCGAGCGCCCGCAACTGGTCGAAAGAACGTTGCAGATCTCTTTCTATCTGCTGGCGCTCGGTGATGTCCTGGACGGTCCCCCGCATGAGAAGCGGTCTGCCTGCCTCATCCCTCAAGGTTTCGGCTTGGGCGTGAATCACCTTCTCAGTCCCATCCGGCAATTGGATGCGATAGTCAAGGTCGTACTTCCGGGTTCCATTCACCGCCTCGGCCAAGGCTTGATCCACTCGCGCCTTGTCTTGGGGATGAATCATGTCCAGAAAGTTCTGGCGGTGCTCTTCCAGATGACCGGGCGCGTGGCCAAAAATGTGGAACGTTTCATCAGACCAGTGGGCCCTGTCGGTTTGGACGTTCCATTCCCAGGACCCGATATGGGCGATCCGCTGCGCCGCTGCCAATCCCGCTTCGCTCTCGCGCCGGGCCTCCTCCTGCTGTTTGCGCATCAGGGCCACACCGATGCTGGCGCTTATCGCCTCAAAGAAGTGGATCATCTCCAGCGTGAAACAGTTTTGCTTCCGGTCATTGAGCTGCAGCAGGCCCACGATGTCGCCATTGGTGCGGATGGGAATAAGCGCCACGGAACAATACCCTTGACGAATACACTTGTTGCGGGAATGAAGCCTCGGGTCCTGGCGGGCCGGAAGATCCAGAAACAGCAGCGAGTTGTTGGTCCAGAAACTTCCGCCCTTGGTAAAAAGGGGGTTCGCCGGATCTGTCTGCCCGGAAATGACCAGGCCGCAGGTACACTCCAAGCTGATTTTGCCGTTCTCATCCCGGCAAAGGTCGCCGTTGTTATCCCGGGCAATCAGCGCGTTTTCCGTACGCAAAAACTCAGGGGAAAAGCCGCTCTGGACAAAGTCGGGGAAGTCATCGCCGCTTCGCAGTCGAATCCCTACCGCGTCGAGACCCGTTTCCCGGTTGATGGCCGCGAGAATATGGTTGACTACATCAGATACGCCCAGAGGTTCATTAAGCGTACGCAGGATTTCAGCGGAAAGATGTTGATAACGTTCCGCCCGCTTGCGCTCGGTGATGTCAGCGAACGTAACGCCCACGTGGCCCGCACGAGTACGGAAGGCGGTCACTTCGAACCATTTGTGGAGCGGTTGCGCGTAGTTCTCAAAATGAACCGATTCCCCGGTGGCCGCCACCTTTCCGTAGGTTTCAATCCAGAAGGGTTCGATATCGGGAAGCACCTCAAGAATTGTTTTTCCCAGGATTCTGTCCCGGGGCAAGCCGGTGAGCGTTTCGAACGCGGGGTTTACTTCCAGTTGGCGGTAGTCGCAGGGTTTACTATTCTCGTCATAGATGATTTCCAGTAGCGCAAACCCCATGACCATTTGAGCAAAGAGAACACTGTAGCGCTGTTCACTCTCGCGAAATGCCTCTTCCGCCCGCTGATGGTCGGTGATATCGCTGGCCACACCGTCGGCCTGGATGCTACCGGCCGAAACAGCTTTCGTTCGTTTTTCTGAAGGCTCCATGTGCGCACCGCGCCCGACCAAGGAGAATTGCGGGAAGTCGTCTATAACCAAAACCTGCCGCGTCCTCCCGCCTGTCGTTGCCCTTGCACCAGCACATCCAGAGGGCCCATGGGGTGCAACAAGGCAGGCGGTTTCTGAGCATGAGGAGTTAATGCGGATTGCGATTACAGGCACAAACCCCCACCGCCTCCCCCTTCAGGGTCTGTTCCCTAATCCGCCACGGCCATCATTATTGCGCTAACGGAATCGTTAATCAATGATTCGTTACGCGTGGCCCGGCAACATCCGTCAACTTGCAGGGCTCGTGGAGGGACCCCGCCCCGCGTGTGCAATGCGCGATTCTTCCTCGGCCGCCGCGGCGACCTCCTCTGCAGAAACACGACCCGGAATTCATTTAGCATCACCACCCCATGCGCTGTCATTCTGAGCCCGTTTTTTG
>PLWR01000448.1 GCA_003165615.1 Acidobacteriota bacterium
ACCTTCCGCCGGCGCGAAGGCGTCTTGGGCGCATTACAAAACCTTGTAGTTCGCGAGTACATGACCGTACATGCGGTGGACCATATAAGCTTCTCAATTGAACCCGGGGAGATGGTGGGCTATATCGGAGCCAACGGAGCGGGGAAGTCCACCACCATCAAGATCCTCACGGGCATTCTTTCGCCCACGGGCGGGCGCGTGGTTTCAAACGGATTCGTTCCTTATCGCGAGCGCCGCCACTACACGAAGCACATCGGCGTGGTGTTTGGCCAGCGCACCCAGCTTTGGTGGGATATCGCCGTCATTGAGTCGTTCAAGCTCCTCAAGGAAATTTACGAAATCCCCGATGCGGACTTTCATCGCCGCCTGGGTGTTTTTGGTGAATTGCTCAACTTGAAGGAATATTTGCACACGCCCGTCCGCAAGCTGAGCCTGGGTGAGCGCATGCGTTGTGATTTGGCCGCATCGCTGCTGCACAATCCCCCGCTGCTTTTCCTGGACGAGCCCACCATCGGCCTGGACGTGGTGGCCAAGGAGCGCATCCGTGAATTCCTGAAGGAGATCAATCGCACCGAAGGCACCACCGTGCTGCTGACCACGCACGACCTCTCCGACATCGAGGAGCTCTCCAAGCGCATCATCATCATCGACAAGGGGCGCATCCTGTTCGACGGCGACCTGGAGCAGATGAAGGCGCGCCTGGCCAAGTACAACCAGGTGAAATTCTTTTTGAAAGACCGCTCGCAGGTCCCGCGCCTGGCACAGATTGAAACGGACGGAATCGTCTGCCAGCCGGTAGACGAGCTCACCTACTTGATTCGCTTTGACCGCGAGCAGCATTCCAGCGCCGACGTGATTCGCAAGATCGTCAACACGCTGCAAGTGCGCGACCTGCTGGTGGAAGAGGAGCCCATCGAGGAGATCGTCAAGCGTATCTATCTGAGCGGCGAGGTGGGCTGATGCCGGCACTGGACACAGCTATTCCGATTCCAGGCAGAAGAGCTTCCCCATCCCTCGGGAAGGTCGTGCGGCTCTATTGGGCATTCGCCCGCGTGGGCTTTATCAATACCCTCGCCTACCGGTTACGTTACTATACGGGAATCGTCACATACTTTATCTATGTGTCGGTATATTACTTTATTTGGAAAGCCATCTACGCGCACAGCACGTCGATCGAAGGCTTTGACTTCACGCATCTTCTGACTTACATCGGCGTGGGTTGGATCATCCGTTCGTTCTATTTCAACAACATTGACCAGGATATCGCCTACCAGGTCATCGAAGGCCGCCTGGCGATGGACCTCATCAAGCCGGTGAATATTCAGATGATGTATGTGGCGCGGGCGGCCGGGGAGTCGGTCTTCCGCCTGGCCCTGCTGACCCTACCCACCGCCCTGGTGTTATTTTTGGTTTATCCCCTGCGGCGGCATTCCTGGTCAGCGTCAGTTTGAGCTTCCTGATTGTCGCCGCCATCAACTTTGCCGTGGGCACTCTCGCCTTGCACTTGCAATCCATCCTGGGACTGATGCGCGCCAAGTTTTTTCTGCTGGAACTGTTTTCCGGACTCCTGTTGCCGATCAGCTTTTTCCCGCAAATAGTTCAGAAAATCCTGGGAATGATGCCTTTCGAGTACATCAGCTACGTGCCCATGCTGATTTACCTGGGTAAGCTGAGTGGCGGCGGCTTGGCGCGCGCCATCGCGATTCAGATTCTCTGGGTGGCGGTTCTGCTGGCGCTCGGCGACGGCCTGTGGCGCTGGTCAACCCGCAAAGTCATTATTCAGGGAGGATAGCAGCGCACGCCTGCTGAGAATTGTTCTTCCCTCGCCCCCTTGAGGGAGAGGGGGGACCGCAAGGCGGAGGGGGCCTCACGTTCTGCTGGGGGTGGGGGTGAGGGGGTCAGCACGAGCATGAATAAAATGCGGCGGAGCAGGAAGAGCAAGTCAGAAGGCAAAGCGCAAGAGGAAAAGTGCAAAAGTGAAAAGCCGTGCGCGCTGATATCCGGATTATGAAAGTGGATTTGGAATAGAGGATCAAGATAGATGAAGAGACACTTTCGGCTCTTGGTTCAGTACTTCGCGCAGTACGCAAAAGTGCGCCTGGCATATAAGGCGGACTTCATCATCGCCTTCTTTTCCTCCATGGCGGCTACCGTGCTGGGGTTTGGTTTTGTTCTGGTCTTATTCACGAAGATACCGCGCTTACAGGATTGGTCGTTTAACGAGGTCATGTTCCTCTACGGTTTCTCGCTGATTCCCCTGGGCTTTTTCAATGTGATCAGTTGGAACCTCTACGATTTCAGCGAGCTTTACATCGTCGAGGGGAAATTTGATCGAGTGCTCTTGCGGCCCGTCGCCACGCTGTTCCAAGTGATCTTTGAGAAATTCCGGCTGGAGTCGCTGCAAGAGGTCGTAACCGGCATCGCCGTGGTGGCCCTTTGCGTTCACCGCTTGCATCTGGTCATGAAAATCCCGGATTATCTCTGGTTCGTGGTGATGATCGTTTGTGGGGGCGTGATTTATCTGTCGGTTTTCCTGATCCTGACGGCGGTGTCATTCTGGTTTGAAGATCGCGTGGGAATTGTGCCGCCGGTTTTCAATATGCTCAATTTCAGCCGCTATCCCTTAACCATTTACAACGTCTTCATTCAGTTTTTGCTGAGTTGGATCATTCCCTTTGGGTTCGCCACGTTTTATCCCACCACCCACTTCCTGGGACGAACCGCTTTCACGCTATATTTCCATCTGGTGCCCGTCGTCGCGGCAGGGTTCTCCGTGCTGGCGGTTGTGCTTTGGAACCGCGGGGTGGCAAATTACAGCAGCACGGGGACGTAGCGGCCTTCCCACCTACTTCAAGATTTCAGAAAGCGGCAATGAAAATCCCTTGAGCAATTCCGACTCTTCGAACCGGTCACCTGCCTTGGCGCTGCGAACCTCCGGCTCAGGTTTGCCCGGAACGTAACGGTAGGCGAGTTGAGTGCTGGGATAGAAAAGCCAGACCGCCTGAACTCCCGCCTGAAG
>PLWR01000726.1 GCA_003165615.1 Acidobacteriota bacterium
CCTATGACCTGCGCAATGACAGCGGAATCGCGATAATCGCATCTAACGAGTATTGGGGCCAGCAGACGACGACAGAAATTGAAAACGGGATTACGAACCTCACGCGAATCTACGATTCGCACGACAATTCATCCGACGGACAAGTGTTGATCGAATCAATTCGGGGTGCATCGGAACAGAGTACCCTACATTTCGTTCTGCAACCCCAAAGCGTGGTTGCGAACCTGGGTGACACGTTCGCCTTGTCGGCAATGGCGGACGGCGTTGCCCCTATCGCCTACCAATGGTTTGACGATGGCCTTCTGATGGCCGGAGCCACAAATGCCACGCTGACACTCACAAACGTCGTTCTCACATCGGCAGGTGGTTACTACCTCACAGCCTCAAACTCAAGCGGCGTGGTAACCAGCGCCGTGGCGTTCGTTGCCGTCGCTCTACCACCGGGCGCGCCCGCGATCAGCCAACAACCGCAATCACAAAGCGTTCTCGCTGGGGCGGCGGTCAGTTTCACGGTGGTTGCAGCCGGCACCGGGCCATTCACCTACCAGTGGCAAAAAAATGGTGTGGCAATCAATGGGGCGATAACGCCCACCTTTACTATCGCTGTCGTCGGCGTTGGGGACGCCGGCGCATATACCGTACTAGTGTCCAACGGAGGCGGAACCACGCCCAGCCAGGCAGCAATATTGACAGTTAATGTGCTCTCCGGCAGTGCGATCAATCGAACCATTTCGACAAACGGCGGCATTATCGCCGTGACTCTGACGGTTGTTCCGCCGCAAGGAACGCCGGCATACCTGGTAGATGAGATTTTGCCGGCGGGATTCGGTCCAACGAATATAAGCACTCCCGGAACGTGGGGTGCTACCAATCAGACCATTACATGGGGACCGTTTTGGGATGGAGATTCGCGTATTCTAACCTATACGCTTGTGCCGCCGAATGGGTTTACGGGAACTGCTACCCTCACCGGTGAGGCGGTATTGTTCGGCGCGACCGCTGCTACGGGGGGAGTCGGCGGGGTTCAAATCGGTCCGCCACCCCCGCGACCAATCTTGACGTTGGTCGAAGTGGCGCCCGGACTCTTTGGCGTTTCCGTTTCGGGTCAAGTTGGTCTTCTCTATCGCGTGGAAGCGACGGATGACCTGGGACGAGGAACGTGGACCCCGCTGGTCACAATCAGTTTGACCCAGTCGCCGTTTACATTCGTCGATACCGGTTCTCCGACAATTTCGAGCCGCTTTTATCGCATCACGGTATTACCTGGAGATTGAGGAGTTTCAAGATTACTCTGTCGCTCGATGAAATGATGAAATGCGGAAGAAGAGCCCCAAAAACATGCGTCCCAGACGGGCAAAGCCGGCGCAGGCCAGAGTCGAACACCGTGTTAGCGGCGTTCCCAGGCCAAAGGCGTCCCATCTAAAGTTGGTCCTCAAGGTCGGGGCAATTCTTATCGCCATAATCGGGATCCTTTCCTCATTTTGCACCATCCTGGGGACCGTGTGGCCCAGGATTTCCGTCAGCCAATTCCCGGAAGACAATCCAGCCAGCGCTATTTCGTTGAAATTCGAGGTGGCAAACACCGGATGGTTGTTACCTCTTCAAAACCTGTCGTTCCGCTTCTGGATACCGGCTGTTTATGCGGGTGCCTATCAAAAATACCCCAAGTGCGAGCACCCTCCGAGGACCGTTGAAGACAATCCTTTCAGAAAGATCGGGACGCTCCGAACAGGAGAAAAGATAGTTGTGCCGGTTTTTGGGGTGACCCAACTACCACCTGAGGACGATGTCACCATTGTTTTGGACCTTTACTTTCGATATCGGCCGTTCTTTAGCTTTTGGCCGGTCCGCGAGCAAGTGCGCATGGTCTCCCTTGTGGACAGAACCGGCAAAACCAGGTGGGTGCAACATCCGGTTGACGATCTTGAAAGTGTGCGGCGAGGTAGGCCGCTTGTAGGGGCGTTCCCAATTAATATCAAAGATCTTCAGAACAGCGTTCCGTTGGCGTTCCCGGAACCACAGGACCCGAGGAAAAGGGCCTTTTCATTGGAAACAGGGATCCCGGCGAAACCTCCGAAGTAGAAACGCGGTTCACCAGGCCGAAATTGAAGCCTGGAGCCATTGCCTGAGCGACTCCACGTGCTCCGCCAGCGTAATCCCAGCGTGTTGTGGGAAATTCAGCAAATCCGCCGCCCTCACCCGAACATACTCCCATTCCAGCCCCAGTGGCGAGCTTGGANNTGGACATCGGTGAAGTTGAGGTAAATACGATTTACCGGGATTCCGAGGGAATCGTGCAACAATTGGGAGACCTTCTGCGAGAGCTTGCGATTCACTTCATCAGTCAACCCGCCAATGCTCCGGACATCCACAAAGGCCGCATCGCCCGGACTGCCGGACATCTGAATGGCTACCTGGCGCGCGGTTACCATGACGTATTGCTGCGGCTTGCCGATGATTTCGGCGACGGTTTTGGACAGAGAGGCCAGCAGGGCTTGCCGTTTATCCTCAGGGAGGACAACTGTAGTCTCGAGTTTTAAGAGTGGCATACTCAACATCTACGATCATCGGGCGCTTCACTCAAGTCCATCGGCAAATC
>PLWR01000516.1 GCA_003165615.1 Acidobacteriota bacterium
CCTTGGTGATGAGCTCGTCCAGATCGTCGGGCGTGGGCGGGCCGGTGCGCGTCTTGATGCGGCCTTCGGGCGCCACGTTCTTTAGCAGACCGTAGTTGGCGTTGTTGATGATTTCGCTTTCCTGCCGCTCCTTGACCAGTTCAATGATCAGACGCAATTGCTCGCGAATCTGGTCATAGGGGCTGCGGTACAGGTCGGAAACTCGAGTTTGGACGTCGAGAACGGTGGTGACGGCGCACAAGGAGTACTCGCGCGGCTTCTCATCGTAATTGACGAACGTCTCCGGCAGGTCAACCTCTTCGCGAGAGCCGCACGTCACATCGGCGGGAGCATCGGCATGCCCGGACGTGACGCGATTAACTCGATAGGTACCGGCTTCAACCGGCGTCCACGGCAGAAAGGAGACCAGCCACCGCGGGGTGATCTCTTTCATCTGCGGAACGGTCTTGGTGGTGTTGGCAAGCTGGCGTGCTGCAACTTCGCCCAGCGTGTGGCGAACTTCAGGCGTATCGGCCATAAAAAAAGCTCCTTGTTATTAGAACTACCAAACGCCGTACTATAGCACATTGTTGGAGATACGGCGATGAAATCCTGCTTTCCAGGATATAAGATATCAGCAGGATCATAGCCGCTTGCCCCTCATCCATCGGGTAAGGTCCCCGTCAGATTTACCCTTCCACCAGCTTTTTGCGCGCCTTCAAATGCGAATAAATGGCGCCTTAGATTGCGGTAGCAGCAGCTACCGCCTTCTCACACCACAATCGCTCCGAACCAGAGCCAGAAGGGCGGCTGCTGCTACCGCACTCTAAGGCGCCTCGTAGAAGTTCGAGGCTCATTACTTGTTCCGGTTCCAGCCAAAACTGACTCCCACAGCGTTCTGGTACATGCTCAGATTGGCGTTCCCGCCTCCCGCAGTGGGTGGAATTGAAGTAGTGCCATTCACCGTTCCGTTAAAGGCGTGGAGGTAATTCACATTGATCTCCTTGCCATTTTGCAGCTTCCAGGTGGCACCGACGGTGACATGTTCCTGGGTTACGGCAGGCGCCAGCAGATTAAAGAAGGTCTGCGTTCCATCAAAGGGCAGCCCGGAATGGTTGTAACCTCCCCGCAGCGTCAATGCGTGAGAAACATGAACGTCCAAACCCGCTTTGACTTCAGTAATGTCATGCCATCCGAACCCCGGACCGTTGGCCGAGCCCAGCGGGGTCTGGTTGGCGTCGGAATCGGCAATCGATTTGACCCCACTGTAGAGGATGCGCTCAGCATCCAACAGAACAGTAACCTTGGGATGGACCTTCACGGCTACGCCACCGGCAAAATTGGCCGGGATGTCAAACCCACCCTGCTCCGCAAACAGTCCCTGGTACTGATTGAACTTGCCCATGTACGTCTTGCTTTGAAAAGTCGCGCCCAGGCTGACGGTCTTGGTGACTTCGCCCAACCAGCCAACGCGCACTCCCACGCCTTCAGCAGAATCGTAGCCCCGGTTGGTAACCCGCGTCGGGTCACTGGAGTAGTTCGAATTGGCAAAGTTCTCGAGTCCAGTCGCGGCGAACCGCTGGTAGCCGATGTTCAACGAAACACCAAAACCCTGATGCTTGGTCACTTTATATGCCAGTGTGGGGGCAATAAATAATTGCTGCAAGTCGACGCCTGCATTGCTGCTGCCGAGCAGAGGAATCGGCGAACGATAGGAAGTGTTCAAGCCGCCGTTGCCGTACATGGAAACGCCCACCGATAGCTTGGGGCTGAACAGGTGGTTGAAGCCCAGTTCCGGAATCCCGAAGTTCGCTATTTTGCTGGCATCGTAGGTGCCGTTCACATTGGGATAACCCGGGGGCAGTTGATTGCCCGTGATGGTGCCACTGCGATTGGGCCGGAACAGGGTTAAGCCAAAGTCGAAACGATTGCCCACAAAAACCATTCCTGCGGGATTGGTGGCCGCCGCCAGACTGTCCTGCGGCAGGGCCACGCCGGCGCCGCCTTGCCCCTCCTGAATCACGCCAAATCCGCTGCTGAAGTAGCCATCCGTAGCCATCAAGGGAGCGGCGAGAACCAGCGTAATGCCAATTGACATCATTGTATATCTATAGATATTACGCATACTATAAACTCTCCTATTGTGAAGGTGTGTTGGGAATCCGGGATTCCGCTTTTCCTGCTTCATTTGACGGGTTATTGGCGTGCCTGCGGGCTAAGTGAAAATGATCTGCGCTCCCGCCGACTTTTCGTAGAATTCACCCACGGTGATGATGTCGTCCACCAGTGGCGTGAAGTCTTCCTTTTTGAGGTGAAACATATCGACTGAGGCCTTACAACCGTAGATTTCGCCGCCCGCATCGTGGATGGTTTGCAGAAACTCGCGGACAGGTGGGATATTCAACTTTTCGATCTCCTTCTTCATCATGTGCGTGGCAAAGGCCGAAATTCCTGGAATCGCTCCCAGCACGGTGGGAATGTGCATGGCCGGATTGCCTACGGTGGCCACCTTCAGGTGGTCCAGACGCTTGTTGGTGATGGCGTCGAGGCCAAAAAAAGTGAAGAACAGTGAGGCTTCAATGCCCTCCATGCGGGCGCCATTGGCCATAATCAGGCCGGGGTAAACGCCTTCCAGCGACCCCCGCGAAACGATGATGGACACTCTTTCCACAGGTTGACGCGATTGGGGATCAGTCATGGCAGTCAAATCCTCCTAGATGCAGCTGTTGGGTCTGGGCAATCCCGCAATTTTGGCGGCTTTCCTGCCAGGACCGTTGGGAAACAATTGATAAAGCGCCTTGGTATCGACGCCGCTTTCCTGGGTGATCCGGCGGATGGACGGCGGCTCGCCCTCCTGCTCGTGAACCTTGCGCATAAACTTAATCACCACCCAGTGCCGGTCAGTGAGTTCGCCAGTGCCTTCCCGCACGGCGAGTTCACGGGCGATCTCCTCGCTCCAATCACCGGAGTTGGCCAGATGACCGTCTTTGTCGAGCAGCAGGGTCTTGCCTGCGATTTCCAGTGTTGCCACGGGGTACTCCTCTTGAGCTGGATTACACAACACCTCTTGCGGCCATCGCTACTGCCCGCAAGTCCTTAATCCACAGAAAGGCCGCCAGACGGAACGCGTTACTCGATCCACCGGTCAGCGTCGCGTGGAACGGCAGCGTACCAAGGCCTGCCGGCGTCTTGCTGTTCCTTGCAGTCCCGGCACAAGCGCGCCCAGGGTACGGCGTTCAGACGAGCGGAAGGAATGGGTTGCGTGCAGACCTCACACACTCCGAAGGTTCCCCGCTCAATGCGGAACAAGGCAGCATCGATGGCCTTCAATAACCGGCTGTCGGTCTGGCGCAAGCGAACTTGCACCGCCGCTTCGATCTCCTGCGCCGATTGATCCACAAAGTCCGCGTGGCGGACATCCTCCTGGCGGAGCGAGCCTGTTTTGCTTCCCCCCGCCCGGGTCAGTTCGGAGCGCTTGTCGAACAGGAGCTTCTGGTACTCAAGGAATTGCCTCGTCGTCATGTTTTACCCCCCCCCAGCATGCGGGGCAGGGAGAAATCGCCCCCGGTTCCTGTCCGGAAAGGCAGCAAGAAATCGGTGCCGCCGATAGCCGCGGAGGGCACCCGACGATTGCCCGTTCCCGCGGCGCGGATGCGAACTCTCCCCTTATATCGCCCGCATGATCTTTGGAGGCGCGGATGGGAATCGAACCCATGATAAGAGCTTTGCAGGCTCCCCCCTTACCACTTGGGCACCGCGCCCAAACCTGTTACCGATCCCGCCAGCGATCGGTCCCGCCAGACAGACTTCCTGAATTCCTACGCAGCCCACGGAAATTAAAAGGTGTCGCGGCAGGTTTTGCTGGCCACAAAAACAAAAAACCGCTCGACAGAATCTCTTCTGGCGAGCGGTCGGTTCACTGAAATCCGGCATTGACGGGTTAGGTCAGTGAGGTTCCTCCACCAGAAGGCACACGCATACGGCAACACTCGAAACAACATGCCTTCCGGATTGGGAGAAACCTTCTCATGACGGCCTTTGAATCTAAAGTGTGACTTACCTGAAAGGTTTATATCGAACAAACAGAATATCCGGCATCCCGTCTTTCGTCCAATCAGAAATTTCTACCGCCACCATTAGCCTTCTTTATAGGAGACGCGGGAGCCAGTCGGCGGCCATCGTCGGGAAGGTGCGGTGGTGGAAGCGTAGACAACCTTGTAGCCCTGATAGATTCAGGACGACCAATATAGCCGATCAAGCTTGTCCAAATTACGGTCCCGCCACTGCCCGATGACCTGCGGCTTCGCCGCTTGCTATGCGGAAAGGCTCCGCCTTTCCGCACAGCGGGGCGGCAGAGCCGCATTGAGTGCGACAGTTTTCAGCTAATTGGGACAGCCTTGATAGCCGATCAAAAGTGTTTGAACCTCAGGCTTCAAGAATCAACGATATTGGCCGGTAAAGGCGATGCTCCAAAAGTCGAAGGCCGACATTCCACCGTACCACGTTCCTTAGAAGCCAAATTGGCAACCCGCCATTTTCCGTAGTTGATCATTCATATATATGCCCTCAGTAGGCGCTGATTGTGCTAGCTTCCAAAAGCCCTAATTTCGATTGGGGCCAACGTGCAGGCTCGAAATATCCTCCAGGTAGAGAGTCAGCAGATGTTGGCCCGGCAGGGAATCACGGCTTGATGCGAATAGCAGCCAATGCCCGTCCGGTAAGATGACAGGGAATCCATCAAACGCTTTGTTGTAGGTCAGGCGAACCTGTTCCGTGCTATTCAGATCGCCCAGAAATATCTCAAAATTGTTCCCCGGCTGAAGCACCTTTACGAACACGTAGTGGTGGCCGTCGGGCGCCGGATAGGGTGACCAATTTGTTCCGTCGTCGTTGGTGATTCTCTTCAAATCCGTGCCATCGTCGTTGATCGTAAACAGTGACATCGGCAGCGGATGTTTGTTGGCCTTCTGGTCTGCCACCTTCCAGGCGCGGAAGATGATGCGGTTGCTATGGGGAAAATAGAACGAGCCTCCGGGTTCCCATTCCGGAAGATGAGTAATCTGAGACGGCTGGCTGCCATCCGGGCGCATGCGCCACAGATCGATCTTTCCGTTCACCTGCCTGCCGAAGAGGACCCACTTGCCATCTGAGCGAAGCGAAACTTCGGCTTCATAGTTGGTATTGTTGGTCAGTCGGCGAGCGTCGGATGCCGGCAGCATGGGCATGCCACGGTAACCCGGCACCTTGAAAAGGGTCAGCTTCTCCCCCTGGCTGGATAGCCCTGTGGCACTTCGTCACTCTGATTTGAGGTTAAACTTTCGCTTCAAATAGGCTGCCTGCGAGTCTGCTTTCCGACACACCTCTTCTGCCGCTGCCTAGTTCCGGCCATAGAGCAGTTTTAGGAGTGAAGTCATGCTAAGTTTGTATAAGCTCTTGCCCGGCTCGGATAATGCACATCATTGCTGCATCGTTTGTCAGATTGCTCAGTTCGTCTTAGGAATTGGACCGGCAGATCTGCGTGCGGAATCGCGGCCTGTGGCTGCGGCTTCAATGTCCGCTCATATCCATCACAGACCCATTGTGTCTCGCCACAATCCAATCCGCATCAAGGAAAGTGCATAGTCGGTGAGATCTACTGGCTTGAATGAGGGTTGGTACTGGCGGTGAAATATTTCCTGGCAGTGTCGTGCCCGCAATTACCGGGCGACTCGTGACACCTCCTCCCTGAGCAGCGCAAGAGTCCCGAGATCATTTCCTGGTGGCGTTTACGCCGCACGGTCGTATCGGTGGTGCAGACCGCCGAGTCGCGCGTGAGAAACAACGTGAGTTGTTGGCGTAGCGCGAGATTCTCGATGAGGAGGCTCCGACGTGCCCGCAAGAGGCGAACCAGCGTTCCGAAAAGGAGGACGATGAATCGAAACATGGCCAGGAGTTATAGCAGAACCGTAGCGGGAGGGCGGCAGCTATGTTATTGATTTTGCAATCAGCCAGAGTTTTGGCGAGCCACGGGCTGGTGATCATGCCCGGATTCTGCTGGTATCGCTGTGGCTGTGGGCCTTGCGGGCACGCGCCGCTTGGTCCTTCCTTCCGGCGCGCGCCCCTGCTTTGGTTTTATTGTTGACCCGCCTTTTCGCGCGCTTAGGCTTCGCCGCCGGGACTGGCAACGGGACGGCGGCATCCGCGGTTCGAGCCATTTCCAACCCAAAGATCGTGGAGAGGTCTTCGCTGCCGAGGGTCTTTTCCGGGGCAGGCGTTTTTCCACCGAGCGGGAGCCCCTTGCCGGCCTTGGCGATCAATTCTTTCTCATCGACCTTGTGCAGCTTGAAGAGAAGCTCAGGCTGCTGGTCAAGGCGCGCGCCGATGGCATAAAGCACCGCCGCGACATGCTTGCACATCGAAGCCCAGTCCGGGCAACTGCACGAGAGTTGGATTTCACCCGGTGAAGGGAATAGGCCGGTCCCCTGCCGGCACATGCGTTCCATAACGCCCTTGGAAAAGCGTCCCTGGAGAAGTTCCACCAGCGAGTCAATCGTGCCGGCGCAGTCCAAGCAAATGGATCGCCATCGAGCTTTCGAGACCGGCGTCACCTTCACCGCCACTTTATAAATCTGCGAGCCGCTGACCATGGCCCCGACCTCGCCGCCGCCAATCTGGAGATCCAGCACCGAACCGTTGCGCACATAGGCCCGGCCGCGCGGCAGCCGGTTCTCGTAGTCGCTGTAGCGCTCCAGGTTTTCGCACCAGGCCTTGCCCCAAAACGTCCTGGCGATGGTGCGGCCTTCGATGACGACCGGTGAGACGGGATGCCCCTTCTTCTTGAGCTTCTCCATTTCGCGCGCGGCCTCCCGCCGCCGTTCGGCTACGGTCACATAGGGTCGCCACCCATATTCGTAATACATGATTTACGCCTCCTTCAGTGCGGTATTGATGTCGAGGGCAACAAGTTTGAGTAGCTCCTCGTCTTTCAGTTCCGTCAGCAGCAGCTCCGCGCCGCCTTCCAGCAAATCCTTCGAGATCTGCCGCTTCGACTCGATGAGTTGGTCGATCTTCTCCTCCACGGTTCCGCGGCACACAAACTTGTGCACCAGTACGTTCTTCTTCTGGCCGATGCGATAGGCGCGATCCGTGGCTTGGTTCTCCACCGCCGGGTTCCACC
>PLWR01000654.1 GCA_003165615.1 Acidobacteriota bacterium
CCGGAGTGAAATACATACCCCCCTCACGCCATTATATGCCACGGCACATTGACCAGCACGATCCGCTGCGTCCCTTTCGCCATCAGCAGCGCCACGGTATGGCCAATGCCACCGGACGCGCCGGTCATCAGGGCAACTTTTCCTTCCCAAGATCCCATCGGTCGCGATGCGGAACCGCAGGGTGCATTTTTCTTCGCCGTTCGTTTTATTGCCATAACGTATTCGCAACCTCATCTGCTGAATTTAGCGAACTCTTGGAGTGGCCCGGCAATGTAGAATCTATTGCCAACCAGGGCTTGGCGTCAACGACTTCGATATTCCACTCCGGCCAGTGAATAACAACCTGCGGCTTCGCCGCTTGCTATGCGGAAAGGCGGAGAAGGTATGAAAAAATGCCGCGCAGAGCAAAAACATCTCACGCAAAGGCGCAAAGACGCAGAGGCGCAAAGAAAACAAACCAATTATTCTTTGCGGTCTTTGCCCCTTTGCGTCTTTGCGTGAAACCCTTCATTTTTTCACAGCTTCGGAGCCTTTCCGCACAACGGGGCGGCAGAGCCGCATTGAGTGCAACAGTTTTCAGCTAATTGGGACAGCCTCAGCTACCGCCTTTCTTCCTCCGCCTCTTGCCCATTTGCCTTATGAACCGAAGGCGGAAGGCGGTAGCTGCTGCTATCGCACTCCAGGCGCTTCGCGCATTTTCATCGTGGTGGCGAGAATTCCGGGCTGGTGTTTTTAGATCGACAATAACGTCAGCCAGTGGCAATATAGCCGGATAACCATCGGCTCAAATATTATTTGAGGTTCAGTCCATGAGGTTAGGGGTCATCAGCCGCCTTTCGTTATCCCGAAGGGGACTATGCGCCCTGCTCGCCTCGAGCAAAAATTGCTCGATCGTATTGGACCTTCCATCCATCCCGGAGGATGTCGAAGTCCTGCGCAAGGCGCAGCCGGAGGTTCTGCTCCTGCACGCGAACGGCGGCGATTCGGATTTCGAAATCGTCTCCCGTCTGCGCAATGTCGCGCCCGAAATCAAGATCCTGCTCTTCCTGGACGCGGCCGACGAGGAGGTGGAGTTTCAGGCGATCCGGGCGGGGAGCTGCGGATGCGTCTCCAATGCCTCTGACCTGGATACGTTACTGAAGGCCATCGGCGTTGTCGGACGGGGCGAAATCTGGGTAAGCCGCCGCGTGGCGTCGCGGCTGATCACTAAGCTGTCGGAGGCGCCGGACAGCCCCGACTCCAACGGGCTCACGCCGCGGGAATGGAAGGTCCTGGGGCTGCTGGCCAGCGGCACTCGCAACAAGGAAATCGCCAACCGCCTTTCTGTTTCAGAGAATACGGTGAAGACCCACCTTTATACCATCTACCGCAAGATCAACGTGGATTGCCGGCTGGCCGCCACGCTCTACTATTTCCAGCATGCTAAGTCCGAGGGAAAATACCCCCACAAATCCACCCCGCCCCCGGAAAAGCCAAGAAAGAAGGATGTTGTCCGCCCGGACAAGGACGAGGATTCCCCGGCGGAATGAATCTGCAAGAAAATGCAATTTTCACTGCAAAGGCGCGGAGAGAAAATCACCCGTGCTGTCATCCTGAGTGCAGCGAAGGCCCCCTGTATTTGAATCTTGAGATGACAGGGTGAGGGATTCTTCCCCATCCTGTTCAGCCCCGCCCTTCCGGCAACCCCCAAAAGTGTCTCAGCGGGGTGAGAAATCCGGATCCACCTCATCACAATGGGTTAGGAAATCATGGCAAGGTGCAACCCGATCTTCCTAATCCATTTCCTCTTTTGCCCTGGTCTTTGCCCGGCATTTTTGTAGGGAGATCGGGGGATGTAATCGGCCTCCACCTCACACCATTTAGTCTGCAAACTCATGCCGACAGGCGATTGTGTTTCCTGCTGCAAACAATTAAAAAGGACCCTCATTCGTAATCGTCAGCTACCGTGACTGCCTCAACGGAAATAGAAGGGCTATTCCCAATGCGTGATGCAAAACGATTTGAGATTCGATGTCCGGTGACCGTCCAGGTTTCCAATGGACAGAACCACAAGGTGAAAGTGCAGGGAGTGCTCTATGACATCGGCGTTGACGGGGCCCGAGTGGCGCTCAAGCAACCCGTACCGCCCGGCACCAAAATCACTCTGTTCGCACACTTTCGGGACCCGGAGGAACAGGTCACGACGATGCGTTTTGAAGGAATCGTGCAGCGCCTCCAGGAGGAGCCGCGATTCCAAATTGCCGTGAATTTCCAAGGGACGGGCCGCTTCCTGCAAAAGCAGATCGTTGATCTTCACGCCTTGAAGGCTGCCGGCGCAGATGAAGCAAGCTGAAGATTGGCGCCTGTAGCGCCGTCCTTTAGGGCGGCACATGCCGGGCTGAAGCCCGGCGCTACAACACTGACCCTGACCATCGAAGGAACGGCGATTGGCGTTCCGTAAGACGTTGCCCCGGGAGGAAAAGGCTCCTGGGAGTCAAAGGGCGGAGCTACGTGCTGGATAACGACACCCGATCACTTGCGGCCCCCCGGCCATGGAACGCAGGCTGGCTGGCAATCCACACCCGCCACCAGCATGAGAGCCTGGCGGCGCGTTCTCTTGCCTGCAAGGGATTTGAAGTGTTCCTGCCGCAATACGCCTCCGTTCGGCAATGGAGTGACCGAACCAGGGAACTTTCCGCGCCCCTGTTCCCCGGCTACGTCTTCTTGCGCGGGGAACTTGAACACCAGTTCAGAATCCTGACCACGCCCGGGGTCCTGGGTTGGGTGGCCTTCGCCGGCGTGCCCGCCATCATTCCCGATGCGGAGATCGAGGCGGTGCGCCAAACCCTTGCGCGCCGCGTGCACGTTGAACCCTATCCCTTCTTGAAGTGCGGAGATTGGGTTCGAGTCAAGGCTGGTCCGCTGGAGGGCATTGAGGGAATCCTGGTGCGCAACAAAAAGCAGTTCCGGCTGGTGCTGTCCGTCCAACTCCTCCAGAAGTCCGCGGCGGTGGAAGTGGACGCGTGGGCGGTAGAGCGTGCGCCCCGGCACCAACAACCCGGCTCCGCCAGTTCCTATACTCTCAACCCCTGCCCTTGCGCTTAAGGGATGCTCTTCTCTGTGATCTCTGTGCCTCTGTGGTGAATCTTTTCTTCCCGGCACTCAAACAGGAGACCTGAAATGATCGAGTCGGCTGGCAAGACGCGAAGCCCTCTGAGAAAATTCCATGGAGGCAAGTTAGTTGCCGTCTGTATACTTATCCTGGCCTGCTGCCCGCTCCTCGCGGCGCAGACCACGGCCAGCATCGACCCTCCATCAGAAGTTATATCGGCCACCACCTCGCGGGCGGTTTCCGCGCTGACCCTGCCGGATTGCATCATTAGTCCGGACGATGTCCTAACCATCAGCGTCTATGATGCTCCTGATGTCACCGGCGATTACCGCGTCAGCCCCACCGGCGAAATCGAGATCCCCCTGCTCCCAACACCCATCGTGGCTGCAGGACGGACACCTGCTCAGCTTTCCGAGCTGATCAGCGAGAGATACCGCGTGTCCGAAATCTACACCCATCCGCGTGTGACCGTGGCCATCAAGGAATCGCGTGTCCATGCCATCGCCATCGCCGGAGCGGTGAAGAAACCCCAAATCTATCCCGTTTTCGGAAGGACCACGTTGTTGGATCTCCTGTCACAGGCAGAAGGCCTTGCGGATGACTCTGGCAGTTTGGCGATTGTAACCCGAGGGGATATCGCCATGCAGATCCTCAAGTCGACCGATGCCTGTGGGACCGCGAACCAACATCCCTTTTGCGATAGCACCTTCAGCGTGGACCTCAGCCGGCTGACGGAAATGGGTGACCCGCTTCTCAACGTCGACCTGTACCCTGGCGACCGCGTCACCGTGCAACGCGCCGGAATCGTTTATGTGGTGGGCGCGGTAAATAAGCCGGGAGGCTTCCCCTTGAAGACCGGTCAGGAGAAGATGACGGTCATTCAAGCGCTGGCATTAGCCGAAGATCTAAAGCCCACCGCCGCCCAAAAGAGAGCCATGATCATTCGGAAAAATCCGGCGTCGGCGGACGGACGCGAAGAAATCGCGGTCAACCTCACCAAGGTGCTGGAAGGCCATGAGCACGATTCCCAACTGCAGGCCAATGACATTCTTTTTGTTCCCGACAGTGCCGGGAAAAGAGCCTTGCGCCGGGGCGCCGAGGCTGCCGTCACCGCTGCCACGTGGGGAATAATTTATCACTACTGAGGATGGGTAATATCTATTCGACTTATGTCAACGATCATCAGTTTCCGGGGTAAAAGACATGTCTGATCATCAAGCTCTATCGCCGCGCGGGCCCAGGGTGCCGGAAGTGACGCACCCGCCTGCCGGCCAGGTCTTCGATATCGAGGCGCAGGAATTCGACAGCTTCAGCTATCTGCGCATCTATTGGAACATCATCAGCAAGCGCCGCTGGACCATCCTCAGCGTCGCCTTCATCGTGACCCTGCTGGTGGCGATCGCCTCCATCAAGATGACGCCGATTTATGAAGCCACGGTGCGACTCGACATCGAGGCTGACACGCTGCAGATTCAGTCGCTGAATGATTTTTTTCGCCAGGTCCCCACCGACGAGGCCTTCCTGGGAACGCAAATTCAGGTTCTCGAGGGCGTCAGCCTGGCGGAGCGCACGATTGAGCAAGTCGGAATTCTGAAAGACCCGAGGTGGGTCAACGCCATTCAGCAAAGTGGCGGCCCGTTTTCATCCGAACCCGCCACCTCAGCGGACGAGCTGATGAAGCCCTTCCGGCGTTCTCTGCATGTCCAGAAAGTGCGCGACAGTCACGTGGTCACGGTCAGTTTCGAGAGCGCGGATCCCCATCTTTCCGCCCAAGTCGCCAATGCGCTGGCGGACAACTACATCGAATCCAACTTCCGGCAGAAGTACGATGCCACGCGCCAGGCTTCCGGGTGGATGGAACAGCAGCTCGACGAACTGAAAGCCAAGGTGGAAAAATCCCAGCAGGCGCTGGTCGATTACGAGCGGCAAAACGCCATCGTCAATATCAGCGACAAGGAGAGTGTGGTCGAGCAGCGCATGGCGGACCTCAGTCGCGACCTGACCAACGCCCAAAGCGATCGGCTGCAAAAGGAGTCGGTCTACGAGCTCGTGCGCTCGAACCAATCGCAAGTCGCCTCCGTGGCGCAAAACGACCTCTTGCAACATCTGGAAGAAAAGTATGCCGATTTGAAATCGCAATACGTTGACACCCTGGAGCAATCGGGGCCAAAACACCCCAAGGCTGAGCGCCTGCAGAGTCAGGTGGATGAGGTCGAATCGCTGATCGAGCGGGAACGCAGCCGGATTGTGGAGAGGATGCGGAATGACTACATGGCCGCGCTGGGCCGGGAGAGGCTCCTCGCGGCCGCCGTGGCCAACGAAAAGGTCGAGGTGGGCGTACTCAATCAACTCCTGATCGAACACAATCTGCTGAAGCGCGAGTCTGATACCAATCAACAGCTTTATGACAACCTGCTGCAGCGGCTCAAGGATGCCACGGTTTCGGCGGGTCTGCGCGCCACCAATATCCATGTGATCGACCCGGCCAAACCTCCCCGGCGGCCGGTTCGTCCGCAGAAGCTTCTCAACACATTCATCGGCCTGATGGTGGGGCTGGTTCTCGGTCTGGCGCTGGCCTTTGTGAAAGAAGCTGTGGACACCTCCATCAAAAGCGTTGATGAGGCGGAGCGATTGGCGAACGCTCCGGCACTGGCGGTTGTCCCCCTCGCGCGTGATTCACATCGGCGGCAAACATCATCGCTGGCGGGAGGCAATGGCAGGACCACCGCAACGCACGGGTTGGCGCTGTTGAGTCATCCCTCTTCGCCCGTGGCAGAATCCTTCCGAACTCTGCTGACCTCGGTGGTGCTCTCCACCGCCCCTCAACCGCCCCAGGTGCTCTTGATGACCAGCTCTACCGCGGGTGAGGGCAAGACGGTCACATCTCTCAACCTGGCGATTGCACTCGCTCAAAGGGGGGAGCCAACCCTGCTGATCGATGCCGACCTTCGCCATCCCAGCATCGGGAAGGTGCTTAATCTGGTGAATGGAACGGGCCTCGCAACTTATCTCACGGGAGCGCACGACATCGAAACCGCGCTGCGGGATTTTCCGCCCGTGCCCACGCTTTGGGCGATGCCCGCTGGTCCCACGCCCCCCAATCCGGCGCAACTGCTTTCTTCCTCGGCCATGGAATCGATGCTGCGGGAATTGCGCAAGCGCTTCAAGTTCGTGGTGATCGATTCCCCGCCCGTGCTTCCCGTCACCGATGCGATGATCCTCTCAACTTTGGTGGATGGAGTGGTCTTTGTCGTGGAAAGCGGAGCCACCGTTCGCGGCGCAGTGACGCGGGCGCGCAAGATTCTGCAAAATGTCGGCGCCAACGTGCTGGGCATCGTCCTGAATAAAGTGGACGTGCGTCATGACGGATACTATGGCGAATATGGTCATTACTATTACCGCGCGGATGACAAAGAGCTGCCAGTGAAATCGGAAGTGGCCAGTTCACACCTTCCGGGATAGTGGAACTCCGAGCGCGAGATGTGGGAAGGGCGGAGCGTTGAAGTTTGCCGCCGAATGTCCCCATGCTGTCATTCTGAGCGCAGCGAAGAATCTCGCTCTGCCTGCTCCTGACAACGTCTGATTTCATGCCCCCTTTCTCTGTAAATCATGTTGAGTTCTCGCTGCAGTCTCGCCGGCGTTCGGGAATGTTTCTTTCCCTGGCGGCGCTGGTGACGCTCGTAGGGAGCGCAGAAGCCATCAAGATTGCGGCGGTCACAACGCTGGGGAAATCAGGCGATGTATCTGCGGTGCAGAAGGCGCTTGCCATGGACCCCGGCAACCCGATCCTGCATGACCGGCTTACTCAGCTCTATGGCGATTCTCCGGAACAATCGAATCTCTCCACGGCATTGCAAGAGGCGCGTCGGGCGACGGCATTGAATCCCAACAAATCCGATTACTGGCTGACCCTCGCCTCCACTTGCGAATCTCTGAGCGACAACGCTTGCGCCGACCAGGCGGTCGAGCGGGCGCTCGATCTTTCCCCCATGGCGCCGCAAGTTTGGTGGGTCGCGGGCAATCACTACTTGCGCACGGACCGTCCCGATTCTGCTCTGCCCTGCTTCCACCGCCTGCTCGAGCTGAGCCCTGGCTACGCCGCGCCGACCTTTGCGCTCACCCTGCGCGCTTACGACGACCCGAAGATGATTCTCGCCAAGGTCATAGGCAATGAAGAAGATCCCCAACTGGGATTGGCCTTCGCGGACTTTATGAGCGCGAATAATGACTTCGACGCGGCCCACCAAGCCTGGACACGGATTGCCAGCAAAGGCGCCCCGTTCCCCTTTGCGGCCGTGCAGCCCTACCTCGAGCGCTTGTTGGGCCAAGCGCAGTATCAGGAAGCTCGAACGATCTGGTCGCAACTCGAAGGGCGTGGCGTAATCTCCAAACCTGCGGACAGCGAGCCTGGCAATCTGCTATTCAACGGCGGCTTTGAGCAACCGCCCTTGGGAGCAGGATTCGATTGGCGCTCACAACCGTCGTCCTACGTTTCCGTGGATTTCGCCGACGCGTCACCCTACGCAGGGGCGCATTGCCTTCGCGTCGATTTCCCGGTCGGCCAGAATGATGAATTCGAACCGGTCTACCAGATTGTTCCTGTGGTCCATGATCAGGCCTACACGCTCACGGCTTACGTTCGCAGCCGGGATATCACCTCTGACAGCGGGCCGCGCTTGCGTGTGACCGATCCAGACTGCCCAAGCTGCCTGGATGCCTCGACGGATACAACGGTGGGCAGCACTCCCTGGCACAAGGTCACGCTGAGGTTCTCTGCCGGCCCAAAAACGCAGGCGGTGCGGGTTTCCGTTTGGCGGCCACGCAGCCGGGTTTTCCCCATGGAAATCTCGGGAACCTTTTGGCTCGATGCCGTTTCCGTCCGCGCGGAACAGCAGTGACTATCCTCCGGCAAAGCCGGAGGCTTTACGGTGGCTGGCCCCTCAAAGGGGCCGGAGCGCCACCGTCGGGAAAAGACCCCTCATCCGACCTCGTCCCTCGGCCACCTTCTCCCCAAGGGAGAAGGAGAGGGATTCCCTACCCTCTCCCGTGGGGAGAGGGTGGCGGCCATGCGCCGCCGGGTGAGGGGTCTTGTGCCCGGCCCTCATTCCGGAACTGTCAAACTGCGACTGCCTCCCCGGCAGAGCCGGGGATCTCCCAACGGATCAGCCGCAGCTCACCTTATGGCAACGCAACTCACCGTTGAAACAACCATCTTCCCTCCGCTCTCGGCTGGAGTGGATGAGCTCGCGCCGCGTGCGCCGTCGCTGGTCCTCGTGCGCAATTCTCTGCTTGCCACTTTGCTCGCAGCGCCGCTGGCCTTTGGCGCCGTTCAACCATGGGCCTGGGGAGCGTTGGCGCTGGCAGCATTTCTCTTGCTTCTCTTCTGGTCGATTTCGAGCGCGCGCGAGGGCCGCATAAAGATTCTCTGGTCGCCGCTCTACGTTCCCGCCGGGTTTCTCTTCCTATTGGGAATGGTCCAATTCGCCGGTCACCTCACGATGGATTCCATGGCCACGCGGGAAGCGTTGGTAAAGCTCTCCACCGACATCATTCTCTTCTTCCTGGCGGGACAGATTTTCAGCGCACCAACCTCCGAACGCGAGCGCCTCAAAACAAGTTGGCATAGAGTTCGGCAGCGTTCGGCAGAGGCACCGGGCACCCACATTCTGTGCGCTTCCCCCCTCCGTTGGACTCTCGTCTTGTACACATTTCTCCTCGCCCTATTCGCCATCTTCCAATTCTTTTCCAGCGACGGCCTGATTTACTGGACGGTGCCAAGCCCTGGTTGGACTTTCGGCCCCTACGTGAATCACAACCATTACGCCGGTCTGATGGAGATGCTGATTCCACTCTCGGTGGCGAGCGCCTTGCCCGCGCTGCGCAAGCAATCGACGGCGGCGGTAGCAGGCTGCGTCATTCTGATTCCCATCGCGTCGTTGCTGCTCTCAGCCTCGCGCGGAGGCTTCATCTCCCTGCTGGTGGAAGTCGTGCTGGCGGCGGTGCTGGTTTTCTGGTGTGGACCGCGGCACGCGCGCCGGCTCACGGCTCTGGTGGGAGGGTCTGCGCTGGTTGCCGCCGCGCTTCTGTTCTTCTGGATGGCCCCGCGCCACGTTGCCGAGCGTCTGGCCAGGATGGGTGACGGCACGCATCCGCCGGAAGTGGAACTCCGCAATCGCCTGGTGGCCGCCCGCGACTCTCTGGGGATTTGGCGCGATCACGCCTGGCTGGGCGCGGGACTGGGCAGTTTTGAGACGGCCTTCCCGCGCTATCAGAGCTTCCCCAGTGACGCCCTTTGGGACCACGCCCACAACGACTACGCCGAGGCTCTGGCGGAAACCGGCGTGGCCGGTGCAGCGGCGATCCTGAGCGCTCTCGGATTGTTCTTCTGGCTGGCCTTCCGCAACCTCCGAGAACGGCTCCGTCACCGCGCCGGCTGGATGCAGTTTGCCGCCGCCCTGGGCTGCTGCGGATTTCTGGTCCACAGTTTCGCCGATTTCAATTTCCACATCCCCGCCAACGCCGCGTGGTTCGTGGTCTGCGCCGCCATGGCGACAAGTGTTTCGCGAACCAGCCCCGGCAGGGGCAATCGTAGCGCTGACCTTGAGGTCAGCACTCACAGGCCGACCTAACGGTCGCCCTCCGTCAGCACAGGCCGACCTAACGGTCGGCTCTACACAACGGGTGCTGGCCTCCCGACGATGCCGAGGGAGGCGCGGGGGGCTTCGGCCCACAATTGGGTCATCTTCTCGCCTGGCGCCGCCGATAACCGATGCGGGGGAGTGTAGGCGGCCCGGAGGGTGGCGATGGGCCAGGCCCCGGCAGGGCAATCGTAGCGCTGACCTTGAGGTCAGCACTCATGGGCCGGCCGATCGGCCCGCGTTCGCCCCGAGCACGTGCGCGACACCCGCGCCACGCCTCCGTGCCGACCTCAGGGTCGGCTCAAAATGGATTCATCTACTCAACGGGAACCACCGATAACCGATGCGGGGGAGTGTGGGCGGCCCGCGTCAGCACGTGCCGACCTCAGGGTCGGCGCTAGGCGGATGTGCCATGGCCATCCTGGCCATGCCCGATCACGGGCAGGATGCCCGTGCCACGTTTCCGTGCCGACCTCACGGTCGGCGCTACAAAACAGGTGCTGACCACCTGGCGATTCGCCCACATCGCCACCATAGATTCCCATGTCCGCCTCCGCCACCTTAATCTCGACCCCCACAGCCCATGAACCCACGGCGCGGTCTGACGTGGGCCAGCGTTACGTCGCCGCAGCGGTTCAGACGGGCGTCGGCGGAATCGTCAGCCGCGTGTTGCAGGGCTTTGCCCCCATCATTCTGGCTCGTTATCTGGGCCCCAGGGAATACGGGGTTTACGTCCTCGTACTTTCGCTGGTGGGAATCGTGGCCGGAGCCTCACCTTTGGGCCAGGACACGGCGCTGGAAAAGTTCCTGCCGGAATACTCCGTCAAGAATCCCTCGCGTGGTGGAGCCATTCTGGCGAACACGGTCATCCTGTTTTCAGGGGCGCTGGTAATTCTGTGCGCGGCATTCTTCTTCGCCGCCCATTGGATCGCTTCCGCCCTATACCACGATGCCTCACTAACGCGCGTTTTTCAGTTCTCCGCCCTTCTGGTCCTGACCCTAAGCCTGTTCAATCTGGCCTATAGCGTTTCCGCCGGCCTTCAGGACTTTACGAATTACAGCCGAGCGATGATGGTGCGCAGCGGCGCGCTCACGCTTTTCGGATGGTTGGGCGTTATGTTCCTGGGATTGTACGGAGCGTTGCTGGGTCAGTTGCTCGCGAGCCTTCTGGGCCTCAGCCTCTTGACGATCACCGCGGTCAAACTCAGCCGGCGCCGTTTTCCCGGCCTTTTGCGGCCGCATTTCTCAAGAGACCTTTTGCAAGAGACCTTCGGCCTGGCCTTTCCTGCATTCCTGACCGGCCTTCTGGTTGCGCCTGCCTACTGGTGGGCCAATACCCTGCTGGCTCGACGCTCCGGCTTTGCCGAAGTGGCGATTTTCGGTGTGGCATTCTCCCTAACGCAGATGATCATGCTGGTCCCCTCCAACCTTTCTATTCCCGCCGTCAGCTTCTTATCGGAGGCGCATTCTTCGGGCAATCTCCAGAGATTTGGCGGGTTGGTAGGCGACAACTTCCGCTTGATGTGGGCCATAACTTTACCCATCGCCGCAGGCTGCGCAGTTCTCTCAACTCCGGTGATCCACTTGTTATTCGGGGCGCAATATGAACGCGCCAGCGACCTGGTGGTGGCCATGAGCCTGGCCGGCGTCATGATGATTCTGAACAGCGTGGTGATGAATGCCTGCATCGGCCGCGGCTACCTTTGGCAGGCGCTGGCGTTTCACCTGGGCTGGGTGAGTGTTTTTCTGACCCTCGCCCACCTGCTGATTCCGAGGCAAGGAGCCATGGGACTGGCCGGGGCGTTTGTCTTGTCTTACGTTCCCCTGGCGCTAGGCGCCGCGGTCTACGCCGCCAAAGTTCTGGGAGCACGGTTTGCCAGGCTCGCACCGCTGGTGGCCCTGACCGTCGCGGCCTTCGCCGCCACGCTCGCCTTGCACCGTGCCGCGCACGGGCCCCTGCTCCTCATCCTGGGCGCCGCGTTGACGTTGCTCCTGATTGCCGCGGAATGGATGTGGGTGTTCGACCGCGCCGAACGCGCCGAGGTGAAATCGCGGTGCCGGGGGCTGACGCGACGGCCTGCCGGCGCGGAAATGTAACGCGGAAATGTAGAGGCGCCCTTTAGGGCGGCACCCGGCGGCTTGGTGCCCGGCTCAAGGTGCCCGGCTGAAGCCGGCCTCTACAGTTGCCGGCACGGAGATGTAGAGGCGCCCTTCAGGGCGGCATCCAGCGGCTTGCCCGTAGCGCCGACCTTGAGGCCTGAAGGTCAGCGCCGCAACCAAAGCGAGGCGGCAAGCAGACCCAAACTACGGAGACTCAGCCTTTGACTGCTTTGGGAAATCCAGTGGCTTCGGCCCTTGTCCTTTGCACGATATGCCTGGCGATGATCTTGGGACGCAGAGGTCTTCGGGCCAGCTACTGTTCCCCGTTTGTGGTGTTTCCTTCACTCTACTTCCTGAGTCTGGGCCTTCCGTCATTATTCTTCGCGTCAGGGTTCGAAAGCGACGACCTGCTCCTTAAGCCTGATTACATCGCTCCGGTGAACCAATATGCAGCATTACTTCTAATTACGTTCTACCTGGGGTACATCCTGGCGGAATACGCAATTCGGGCGCACGCGCGGAAGAAGGACTCCCAAGCGGCGAAGCATCCAGTGCCCCCGGAGTTATCCCACGACCGGGCTGGCACACTGCCACCCCTGGTCGGGGAAACGAGCTGTAATCTGGTGGTTCTGGTGTCCGTGGGGATGCTCCTGGCAGGAATCCTCATGACGGGATGGGACAAATTCTGGGAAGGCTCCTTCGTTCGAGGAACCGGCCAGTGGGACGCCCCGCAATTTCAAGACTACTTCCTCCTGGTCGTCGAGGCTTGCCTCATCAATTCAACAATCACAGCCGGGGTGATCCGGGCTTGGTTCCCTGCAAAGCGACTTTGGATTGCACCCGCAGCCTGGTGCTTGATGGTGGCTCCTGGCGGCAGTCGCGGGACCTTGATTCCGTTCACCCTCTTTCTGACCGCGTCCGTGGTGGCAGGTAAGAAGACCTCCGTCAAGAAGATGGTGGGGATAGCGCTACTGACCCTTGTGTCCGTGATGTACATCGGGTTGGTGCGGCCCCGCTACGTGGGTCTAGTGGACTTCGCCGGGAGCCTGGGAGCTGGCGAGGAGGCACTTGCGACCGCGCCGGACCCCATTGTCGCCGTCTCGTCGCTCGAGACCACAACCGCCACCTTCTGGGTGGCGAGGGACATGGATCACCGGAATATACCGGGTCAGATTTGGCGGATTTTGAGCCCTGTCCCGTCTTTCATAATTGGACAGGATATTGCGGCCACGAACCTTATCGCCTACATCGGGCATGTCGGCGGCAACCAGGGAAATCCTTTCCCTGTCCTCGGGGAAATGTACATGTTCTTTGGCTGGGGAGGGGTCTCTCTGGGTCTATTTGTCGGGTTTGTTATGGCATTGCTGTTCGAAAAGACGCGGCGTGCGCACCCGGGCGCGTACCCGTCTGCCCTGCTTTGGCCGGCTTTGTATAGCGCCTGCGTGTACGCTGGAATTATGAGCTTGCACTCGGGCCTGCGAACAACCTCAAGGTTGCCGCTCTGGGCAGTAATTTGGTACCTCTGTTTCATCATGGGCGTTGCAATCTTGCGAGAGCCCTTGCTTCGGGGGGGAGACTCCATCCGCGTCCAGTTCGCCGGGCGCCGCTGGGTAGGGAACGGCGTCATCCGATGAGGAGCAAGAACACAGGGGTGGGGTGGTCCATTACCCAAGATCGCGTCGGCACAGAACCGGCTCCGGCCAGAGTGCTGCTGATTGGAAACAGCCGAGGCTGGGGACTGACCTACTACAATGCCGTCCTGGCGCTGGCCATGCAAAGGGAGGGCGTGCCGGTGGTGGTCATGTCCACGGCGGGCGACCAGACCCCCGGGTTGCATGAGCGGCTGAGGGCGGGCGGCATTACGGTTCTTGACGACCCGGCCTTTGACGTTCAAGACCTCGGCGCGGTGTGGCGGGCGGCGCGGGTCATTGCGGAGGCAGCTCTCTCCGGCCTCAACATCGTCCACACCGAAGGCGTCCGGCACGCCGTTGCCGCCCGGCTTGCCCGGCGCCTGCTCCCCAGGGACAAACAGCTTGCCGTGACCACGGTGCTCGGCGCTATGCGCCATTGCAGCCGCCTCTGGCCACTCTACTACGCGGCGGGCGCCGCCACTCTGAACGTGGCGAGTGACCGGGTCTTCCTGCTCTCCGCCGACGAAAAGCGCAAGATGATTAACTGCGGCCTCCGGCGCTATAAGGCCGGGGTGGCGCATTTCATCGTGGACGATGGCGCGTTCGCCCGGCCCTCGATCGACACTGCGGCCCTGCGCGAGATCATTGGCGATGACCGTGTCCTTGACCCGCATTTTCAAAAGGCCGTCTACCTCGCGCAGTTTCGCGAGTCCAAAAGACAGAAGTCCCTGCTCCACGCCTGGAAAACCGTGCGCAGCCGCTTCCCCCGGTTGCTGCTGGTCCTGGCAGGGTCGGGCCCCTTGTTCCAGGAGTGTCGCGACCTGGCGGCGGCGCTGGGAATCGCGGATCAGGTGTGCGTGCTGCCGCGCATCCCCCGCGAGGCCGTCCCGGCGCTGCTCTCCCTGTGCAGCTATGCGGTGGTGCCCTCGCGCGCCGAGACCTTTGGATCGTGCATCGTGGAGCCCCTGCTGGCAGGCCTCCCGGTTTGCACAACCCGGGTCGGCGTCGCCTGCGAACTCGCGGCCGCCGGCGGCGTCCACATCCTGGAAAAGACCGATCCCGGCTCGCTGGCGGCTGAGCTGCTGGACTTCTTCTCGACGCGCGATCAGCAACTGGACCGCATGCGAATCGGCAGGCAGTGGGTTCTCGATCACTGCGCGGAGTCAAGGTTCGTCGCGAAGCTTCGAGAGTCGTGGCGGGAATTCTCGGCCCAGGGCCTGCTGGACGCGGCGGTGGGGGAAATGTAGAGGCGCCCTTCAGGGCGGCACCCGGTGGCGGCTTGGTACTTGGTGCCCGGCTGAAGCCGGCCTCTACACTTGCCGGCCAAGGAACGTAACTTTGAAATTTGTCATTGAAGCTGCGGGATTAACGGTTGCGGGTGGCAAGTACTTGGCGCCCGGCTGAAGCCGGCCTCTACATTCTGCTCTATATTTTGCGAGGTTTATAGCCATGCCAGAATTCCGACGCAAGAATATTCGCCTTCCGGCGTCGGAATATATCGGCCGGAAATGGTACTTCCTCACCATGGTCGTGGAGGGCCGGGAACACCGGTTATTGGACCCGCCGAGAGTGGTCGAGCATCTTGACCATCTCCAGGAATGCGCGCAGGCAAGCCATTTCCAGATCCCAGCATATTGTTTCATGCCGGACCACCTTCACCTTTTGACCAACGGCATCGAAGAGAACTCCGACCTTTTGAAATTTGCCGACGATTTCAAGCAGGACACCGGGTTCGATTTCAAGCAGCAATCCGGGATTCGTTTCTGGCAAAAGAAGTTCCACGATCATATCCTGCGGTCAAATGAGCGGTGGGAGTCCGTAGCGTGTTACATCTGGATGAATCCTGTCCGAAAGGGATTGTGCCAGCGGCCACAGGATTGGCCGTTTTCAGGCTCGTTCACGGTCGATTGGAAAACGTTGTTCACCCTGGGAATCGACACGTTTGTGCCACCTTGGAAGAAGGCGCCGGAATAACGGAGATGTGGTGCCCGGCTGAAGCCGGCCTCTACATTTGCCTCTACATTCGCCGGCCAAGGAACGTAACTTTGAAATTCGTCATTGAAGCTGCGGGGTTGACGGTGGCGGGGGGCAAGGAACTCACTGAAGTCACCCCGCCAAGCGGCAATAAGGAAGGCGGGCTGAATGGCTTCGACCTCTACCCCTGGGTTCTAGCCATCCTCGTGGCCGTTTCGAGGGTCGCCACCAGCGGGTCCGTCTACTTTGCTGACGGTCCATGGCATCTCCAGGCCATCCAATCCCGCGTCTTTGTAATCCAACCACCCGGTTACTGGCTGTTCAACCGGCTCGCCAGCTTGTTTCCCAACCCTGAGGCTGGCATCCATGTAATGAATTGGGCTTTCTCTGCGGCTGGGGTGGTGATCTTCTACTACGCAGCGCGACTCCTGGTGAGCAGGAACACGGCGCAGTTAGGCTCGGCCTTGTATGCGGTGATATTCTATGCGTGGTTTTCTGGCGGCGTTCATAGCACTTACGCTTCCCAACTGCTCTTTCCCATACTTGTCTTCCTCTTCCTACTCCTCCACATGAATGACCCGCGCACGGCTTACCTCGTGGGGGCGTCGTTAGCTTATGGGATCGGCGCCGGTCTTCGCCCTTCTGACGGAGCTTTCATCGGAATCATGTTTGTCTATTACCTTGTGCGGCATGCCGCACGGAAGCAAGCAGCCATGGCAATTGCCCTGGCAACAGGGGTGTGTCTGACTTGGCTTGTGCCGACAGCGGCCTGCTATCGAGCCATGGGTCTGCAACAAACATCCGCTCATGTCAGGAACATCACAACAGGGGTTTCTGTTTTGACGGGCGGGGTGAATTATCGCTCGATTGCCAACGTCGGCCGTTTCTTTGTTCCTCTGGCGTGGGCTCTTTGGCCCATGGCATGGGCCATCGTGCGGAGCATGAAGAGACTTCGCGACAAGCGAGTAATTCTGTTGTGGCTGTGGATCACTCCGGGTGCTTGTTTCCTCATACTCTCTTATATGTCCGATGCGCCTTACCTGAACTTCCTGACGCCGGCATTCTTGTTGCTGGGCATGATGGAGTTGGACCACAGCCGTCCCCAATCGGGTCTCGGGGTATTAGCGCTGTGTATCACGTGGAATCTTGCCTTCTTTTTGTGCTTTGAGCCTGTCCGTACCCGGTCGGTGGCCGTTGACGTTGTCAACATTTTCGCCGGGAAGTACACGGCATCCAGCATAAGAAATGGTTGGCAGCCTAACCTCAGCTCACTTCATGATCGCAATGCCCCCCTTCAATGATACTCAAATGTGTGGCATTGCTTGGTGCCCGGCTAAAGCCGGCCTCTACAGGAGTTGTAGAGGCGCCCTTCAGGGCGGCACCCGGTGGCGGCTTGGTGCCCGGCTGAAGCCGGCCTCTACAGGAGTTGTAGAGGCGCCCTTCAGGGCGGCACCCGGTGGCGGCTTGGTGCCCGGCTGAAGCCGGCCTCTACATTTGCCTCTATACTTGCCGGCCAAGGAACTTACCTTTGAAATTCGTCATTGAAGCTGCGGGATTAACGGTGGCGGGTGGCAAGGAACTCGCCCTGGATCTGATGTCGAGGCTTGCCGCCCACACGGAGCACCAATTCACTTTCATCGTGCCGGATTTGGCTGCCTACAAGGCCATTTCCGGCAGCAATATCCGCTCCATCGTTTGCCGGAAAGGGTCAGGTCTCCTGCACCGGGCGCGCCTGCTGAATCACGAGGTCCCCAGAATCTGCCGCGAGGTGGGGGCGGACGCGCTCCTCTGCCTGGGAAACTTTGTTCCCTGGAAGCGAGTGTGCCCCACCGCCGTGCTCCTGCAAAATGCCTGGATCGTCTATGGCGATCAGGTGGCCGATTCGCGCCGGACTCTCCGGGAACACTTGATCACGGCTTACGGCAGGCACGCATACCGGCACCTGCGCCGCGACATCACCATCATCACCCAGACCCAGGTCATGAAAGACCATCTCTGCAAACGGTACGGCATCGGCGCAGGGCGTGTGGCAATTACCCCCAACACGCTATCGCTCGAGAAGCTGGGGGGAAACCATCACCGCGCCCCTTCCGGCGAGGACGAGGGCGCAAGGCCCTTTACGTTTCTCTGCCTCGCCCACTGCTACGCGCACAAGAACATTGATATCCTGGCGGACGCCGCGCTGAGACTTTCGAAGTACACCGAGGTGTCCGCAAAGTGCGTTATCACCGTCGCTCCTGAGCAACACCCCGGCGCCCGGCGGCTGCTCAAGCGATTGGGTCAAAGCGAGCTGGCGGGGAAGATCGAAAACATCGGTCCTGTCCCGAGCGAAATGCTGCCCCAGGTCTACCGGAGCGCCGATGCCCTGATTTTTCCCACACTGCTGGAATCCTATTCCCGCACCTATCTGGAAGCCATGTATTTCGGATTGCCCATCCTCACCAGTGACCGCGATTTCGCCCACAATCTTTGCCAGAACGCCGCAATCTACTTCGACCCTCTGGATGCCGACAGCGTGGCGCGGGCGATGGCGCGGGTGATGGAAGATTCAGAACTGCGCCAGCGGCTCGTCGAGAACGGCCGGCGCATCCTGGCACAATCTCCCACCTGGGACGAAATTGCCGCGCGCTTCGTCGAGGTGCTGGAACGCACGGCGCGCGGGGAGCCGCCGGTACAGACCGCGCCGACAGGTGCACCTAAGAACATGTTTTGTAGCGCTGAGCTTGAGCTCAGCACATGCCGACCTCAAGGTCGGCGCTACACAACACCTGCCCCGGCGGCGGTCGACGTCCGCCTGCTGTTCAACCACAAGGCGCGGGGGTGGAGGAACAAGTACGGTTCGCGGGGGAAGCTGAACTCGCGGGTGGAACAATTCGCGGCGCGGCTTGCCGAGTTGTGCCCTCCTCCCGCCAGCATCCTTGACCTCGGCTGCGGAACGGGTGAGATCGCCGCGGCCATCGACCAGATGGGTTACCAGGTCACCGCGTGCGACTTCGCCGAGGAAATGATTGCCGTCGCGCGCAGCAATTACTCCGGCACCGCGGTGAACTGGGTTCGCCTCGAACCCGATTGGCAAGCCCTGCCCTTCGCCGACGGCAGTTTCGACGCCATCGTGGCCTCCAGCGTGTTCGAATACCTCGATGACGTGCCGCGCGTGGCCGCGGACCTTTCCCGCGTGCTTCGACCCGACGGCGTCCTGCTGCTCACCGTCCCCAATCCCTGCAATGTGGTGCGCAAACTTGAGGCGCGGCTTCAGTCCGTGCCCCTGTACCATCGCCTTTCGTCTTTGCTGCGCAAAGTTCAGCGGATCGATTCGTACGCCGCCTATCTGCGCCTTTCACGCAACCGCTTCGATGCGCAAGGGTGGCAATCCGTTCTGAACGCCGCGCACTTCACCCCCCTGGACGAAAGTGAATTCTCCCGCGAGGCGTGGCAGCAGCAGGCCCAGGCGCCGCTGGTCCTTTTAACCGTAAAGAGGGCAGCGACGGGTAGTAGCGGACAATTTGACGCAGATGCGGATTTATGCCGCCATATCGCGGGGTAAACCCGCCGCTACGAGGTGCTGGTGTCAAAAGAAGTTCACACAGAGGGCACGGAGATGGGCTCACCGAGAGCACGGAGAAAACCCGAGATCTTCTCCGTGTTCTCTGTGCTTAGAGAGTTACCCTCTGTGAACTCTGTGTGAAACGCTCTAAAGCCTTCCCTTCGTGTTGGCGAGGGGAATTCGGCGCGGAAACGACACAATGTCGCCCTGTGCGACCCTTGTCGAACCGCCCCCTAGTGCCCCCATTTGCCCTTTATCCACAATGGAAGCCCCATTAATGCCTTTTAATACCTTGTTAAGCAAAAATTCGGCTCAACCCGATTTTGCACCCCGCTCGATTGATGGCGGCGAAAACGCCGGCCTTCCCCGCGCTGCCGATTCGAAGGCACCCACGCCGGCCACCTACTGGCGAACGCTGCGTCACCTGCGCTGGTCGCAGCTTGGTTATCTGGCGCTGAGGCGAGTGCTGCCGCGTGCGAACTCACTGGTCAAGGTGAAGGGGCCGGTGAGCTTGTGCGAAGTCACGGGGCCATGGCCGTTCATCGACTGGCAGCCGGAAGCCTCGCGCAAAATGCTCGCCTCGCGCGAATTCACTTTTCTGAACCGCACGGTGGCGTGCAACGGCTCCATCCCCTGGAACGACCGCCGTCATGCGAAGCTGTGGCTCTACCATCTCAACTACTTCGATTTCCTGAATGTTGATTTCGCGCTGCCCGAAGAAGAACCGGCGCTCGAAGCAGCGCTCGAAATCGCGTTGGACTGGTGCGCGCACAATCCGCAAGGGAACGAAGTCGGGTGGGAGCCCTATGCGTTATCAATTCGCATCGTCAACTGGCTGAAGTTCCTGGCACGGCACAGGCGCTCGCTGGAATCACTTGGACTGAAGGCAGAAGTCAACACCCTGCTCGAAAGTCTGGGCGTCCAGGTGGCGACGCTGGAACGTCGCCTCGAAAAAGACCTCCTGGGAAATCACCTTCTCAAAAACCTCAAGGCGCTGCTCTTCGCGGGAGCATTGCTGGAAATCTCTGGCAGCACGCGATGGTGGGCAAAAGGGGAAGCGCTGCTGGAGCAGCAACTGCCCGAGCAGATTCTCGCCGACGGCGGACACTTCGAGCGCTCGCCGATGTACCACGCGCAGATCCTCGAAGACCTTGCCGAAATCCGGGTCTTGTGCCGAACCATGGGAAGAAGGCTCGCTGGCTCGGAGCTGCTTGCGCAGAAGATACAGTCCATGGCGGAATTCTTGCGAGGCATCCTCCATCCGGACGGAGAGATTCCACTCTTCAGCGACTCCGTGCTCGGGGGAGGGCGCCCACCGGGTCAATTGCTGGCCATGGCGGAGCCGCATGATTCCAAGACCGCCCGAAGCGAGTCTGGGGTCATCGTATTCCCGGCAACTGGATACGGTGTCATCCGCAGCCCCGAGTCGCGAAGCACCGTGATCTTCGACTGTGGCCCCATAGGGCCGGACTATCAGCCGGGCCACGGACACTGCGACATATTGAGTTACGAACTTTCCCTCCAGGGTCAGCGCGTGGTGATAGACACCGGCGTCAGCACCTACGAGCCGGGCCCGGAGCGGACCTACGAGCGCTCCACGGCCGCGCACAATACCGTTCGTATTGACGGTGAGGAGCAAGCGGAAATCTGGGCCAGCTTCCGCGTCGGCCGGCGTCCGCGCATGGGCGAACTACAGGGTGGTAACAATAGGCCATTTCATTTCCTGAGTGGCGAGCACGACGCCTATCGGCGCATGGGCGTGGTTCATGCGCGCACGATTCTGTTTCACGCCCCCGACACTTGGATTGTCGCCGACCTCCTGCGGGGCAACGGGTCGCACCTCGTTGAGTCGTTCCTGCATTTCCATCCCCGGGTTAGCGTCGAGCCAGTGGCCGAGCACATGGAGACCCACGCCAGCCGCATGGAATCCGGCACTGGCCTGCCGCCTCGCCGCTGGACAGTGGGAATCGCCGATCAGCCCTATCTGCTTGCGGCTTACGGCGCCGGTGAATTCGACATTCGCAAGAGTTGGTATGCCGAGCGATTCGGAGACCGCCAACCTTCCACGGCGTTGCGATCGGCATGGCGCGGGACCATCCCCGCGGGGATGATTCATATCTTCACGCCGATGGGCACTTCCCTTCCCCACATCACGGCGGACTGGGCTGGAAACTCGATCGAGATCGACGGTCACAAGATTCCACTCCGCTGAACAAAGATGGTTCACCCGATGCAGGTCCTTTATATTTCCCAATACTATCCGCCGGAAGCATGCGCTCCCGCGGCGCGTGTGGATTGTTTTACGCGCGAATGGGCTCGCACCGGTACGGAAGTGCGGGTGCTCACAGGTTTCCCCAATCATCCCGAAGGAATCTTGCACGCGGACTACAAGAGGCGTTGGCGGCGCGGTTTCATGCGCGAGGAACGCGAGGGAGTAAAGGTTTACCGCACGTGGCTCTACCCTTCCGCCAATTGCAAGCTGTGGGGCCGAGGGGCGAATTTTACTTCCTTCGCGCTTTCCGCCGCCGTCGCAGGACCGTGGGTGGCGCCGCGAAATGGCGTGGTCATCGCCACCTCGCCGCAGATTCTGGTGGGCGTATCGGGATGGGCAGTGGGAACCCTGCGGTTCCTGCCGTGGGTGTTCGAGGTAAGGGACCTCTGGCCGGAATCGCTGGTGGGGGTAGGTCAGGCCAGCGCCGATTCCATGCTGTACCGAAGCGTCGGGCGCGTCGCCAAATTCCTATACCGGCACGCCACGCATATCGTCGTCGATGGCGAATGGAAGCGCCGGCACTTGATTCATCAGGGCGTGGAAGAGCAACGCATTTCGGTCATCCGCAACGGCATCGAAGAGGGTTTCTGCCCGGATCCCAATTCTGCTGAGGCCCAATCGGCCCGCCTGCAAGGGCGAAAGGAATTAGGACTCAGTGATGAATTTGTTCTGCTTTACGCCGGCACACTCGGCATGGCGCACGGTTTGGAGACGATCCTCCAGGCCGCCGAACGCTTGCGAGGCCGTCGCGATATCGTGTTCCTCCTCATGGGCGCCGGGGCCCAGCGCGCGCAACTCTGTCAACTCATCGAAAGGTTGCGACTCGCAAACGTGCGACTTCTGGATAAACAACCTCGCGAGAGAATCCCCGCTTTTCTTGCGAGTGCCGATGCCTGCGTGGTGCCGTTACGGGACCAGGAAGTGTTCAAGAGCGCCATTCCCTCCAAGATGTTTGAGGCGATGGCAGCGGGTAAACCGGCGATTTTGGGCGTCGAAGGTGAAGCGAAGGAAATTCTTCTCGCGAGCAACGCCGGACTGGCCGTGCGGCCGGAAGATCCCGAGGCCATGGTGGAAGCAATTCTCAAGCTGCGGAATGAACGATCACTCTGCCAGGCCCTGGGCGGGAACGGAAGACAGGCGGTGTTGGAAAAATACCTGCGCCGCAGCGAGGCCGCCAAGTACCTAAACCTGCTGAGCGGATTGTGCGCTCGGCAAAAGTTCTTAGCTGCGCGTGAACCCGTTACCCTGGCGGAGTAATCCCCCTCAAGCGGAACAACCATGAAACAACTCTTGCAGGATTTGCGCACGCACGAAATTGCGGTGGATGAAGTCCCCGCCCCGGGATGTCAGCCGGGGGGGGTGCTGGTAAGAACTGTGGTCTCGCTGATCAGTTCGGGGACGGAACGCGCCACGGTGAAGTTGGGCAGCATGAGCCTTCTAGGCAAAGCGCTGGAACGTCCTGACCTGGTGAAGAGCCTGTTCCAACGCCTGCAAACCACCGGAGTCGCAAGCGTCGTGGCCACGGTGCGCGCCAAGCTGGACAGGGCCATGGCACTGGGTTACAGCGCGGCGGGGGAAGTCATGGAAGTGGGAGAGGGCGCGCCGGAATTCCAGGTGGGCCAGCGCGTGGCGTGCGCCGGCGTGGGTTACGCCAGTCATGCTGAAAGAATTTGGGTTCCCCGCAACCTGTGTGTGCAGATTCCGGAAAACGTGGACTACGATTCCGCGTCATTTGTAGCGCTGGGATCGATCGCGCTACAGGCGGTGCGCGTGGCGGAAGTGAAGATCGGCGAACACGTGGCGGTGCTGGGCCTGGGATTGGTGGGCCTGGTGACCGCACAAATCCTACAGGCCGCGGGGTGTACGGTTTGGGGAGTCGATCCCGATCCCGAGCGCGTGGCCCTGGCACGGGAATTGGGCGTGGCCTTTGCCACTTCCAACTCCGAGTACATTTACGAAGGCGACCTGCCCCGGGCGGGTGGCGCGGACGCAGTGATTATCACCGCGGCAACAAAATCCAAACAGCCCATCGATCTCGCCGGGCAGATCGCTCGCGACCGAGGCGTCGTGGTCGTGGTGGGGGACGTGCGCGTGGATGTGCCCCGCGAGCATTACTACCAGAAGGAATTGCAGGTGCGGTACTCGCGGTCATACGGTCCCGGCCGCTATGACCCGGCCTACGAGGAGAAAGGAATCGATTACCCGCAGGGCTACGTGCGCTGGACAGAGAAGAAAAACATGCAGGCGTTCCTGGACCTGGTGGCAGCCGGAGAAATTGGCCTTTCTCGCCTGGTGACTCATCGTTTTGAGATTGCCCAGGCTAACGAAGCTTACGAACTGCTCACCGCAAAGCAGCCGGCGAAATACCTGGCCATGCTGATTGACTATTCCAAACCCGGAGCTTCTTCCCGGCGATTGGACCTTCGTCCGTCCCATCCTGAAAGAAGGATCACTGGTACAACACAAGGCAAGATCAGAATCGGCTGGATTGGAGCGGGCAGCTTCAGCCGCGCCAAACTGCTACCCGCGTTGCGCAATCTCGACAACATCGAATTGATGGGCTTGGCGAATGCCACGGGCCTTTCCGCCAGCCGGGTGGGGAAAAGTTTTGGATTCCAATACTGCTCGACCGACGCCTCCGAGGTTTTGCACGATTCGAACATCGACGCCGTGTTCATCGGCACCCGGCACCACCTGCATGGTCCGATGGTGATGGCGGCGCTCGAATGCGGTAAGCACGTCTTTGTGGAAAAGCCTCTGTGCGTGAATGAAGAAGAACTGGAATCAATTGCCAGACTCTACGCGCGCTCGGACCGCATCCTGTGCGCAGGTTTCAATCGCCGCTTTTCGCCCTTCGCCAGGCAGTGCAAGGATTTCTTCAGCCAAGGTCGCGGGCCGCTTTCATTTCTTTACCGAGTCAATGCCGGGCGCGTGCCGCCGGGACACTGGACACAGGATCCAGAACAGGGCCATGGGCGCGTGATTGGCGAGGTTTGCCACTTTGTGGATTTGTTCGCGTTTCTCAGTGAGGCGCTGCCCGTGGAGGTGGAAGCCTGGCCGATGGGCGACAGCAGCGACGAAAGCAATGTTCACGTCCAGGTGTCTCTTGCCGACGGCTCGAAGGGAGAAATTTTCTACCTGGCGTCCGGTGACGCCAGCGTTCCCAAAGAACGGTTGGAGGTCTTCGGCCGGGGCCGCACGGCGATTTGTGAAGATTTTCGAAAGTCCCACTTCCATCATTCGAACCAACGGCGTACCAAATCCCTGTTCCGGCAAGACAAAGGGCACGCGGATGAAGTGCGGTGTTTCATTGACGCCGTCGCGGGGAAAGCGCCACCGCCGATACCTTTCGAGAGCATCTGGGCAACGACCCTGGCGACGTTTCGCATTCGCGAGTCATTGCTCGGCGGCGGCCCTCGCCCTATTGCCAACAAATAACTTAGGAAAAACGCCAATGCGCATTCTCACCGTGGTTGGAGCGCGGCCCAATTTCGTCAAAGTGGCGCCTCTCCTGGACGAAATGAGCCGTCATCCTGAAATGGAAGCGATTCTGGTTCATACCGGGCAACACTATGACTATGAGATGTCGAGGGCGTTCTTCGAGGACCTTCAAATCCCCGCGCCGCACCTGAACCTGGGAGTGGGCTCCGGCACCGCGGTGACGCAAACCGCCGAAATCATGCTGCGACTGGGGCGGGTGATGGAGGAGACGCAGCCCGATGTTGTGGTGGTGGTGGGCGACGTCAATTCCACTTTGTCCGCAGCCCTAACCGCAGCCAAGATGGGCCTGCCTCTCGCGCATGTGGAGGCAGGGTTGAGGAGCTTTGACCGAACCATGCCGGAAGAGGTCAACCGTGTTCTCATCGATGCCATATCGGATTTTCTTTTTGTGACCGAGCCGAGCGGCGTGGAAAACCTGCGAAGAGAAGGCCGGCCCGAGGAGAGAATCTATCTGGCCGGCAATGTGATGATTGACGCCCTCGAGAAGTTCCTCCCCCGGGCAAAGCGCTATCCCGTCCCGTATGAGCTCCCAGCGCGAGGCAAATTCCGCGGCGATATGACAGGTCATTATGGACTGGTGACCCTCCATCGGCCTTCCACCGTAGACAACCTGGCGACGTTTCGTGTGATCTGGGCAGCGCTCGCAATAATTGCGAAAGAAGTCCCCTTGATCTTTCCCGTCCATCCCCGAACCCAAAACCGGATGGAGGAATGCGGATTCTACGGCTCGCGGCATGGCGCTTCGAGTGGCATCCGCGTCCTTCCGCCGATGAGCTACCTGCAGTTTCTAAAACTTCAGAGCGAAGCCACGCTGATGATTACGGACTCGGGAGGTGTGCAGGAGGAAACCACCGCGCTGGGAATTCCCTGCCTGACCGTCCGAGAGAACACGGAGCGGCCGATTACGCTGACCGAGGGCACGAACCTGCTGGTGGGGCTGGATGGCCGACGGCTGGTGGAGGAAGCGCGAAAGGTCCTTCGTGGCAAGGGGAAGAAGGGTCGTGTCCCCAAGCTCTGGGATGGCCACGCCTCCGCCCGCATTGTCCAGACGCTGGCGGATGAAATCACTTCCGGGTATGCAGCCAAACAAGTGGATGTGCAACACCTCGCCGCCAGCCTGGACGTGCCCGAGCATCTGCCGATCTGAAAAGCGAAATAACCATGGCCACCATCACCACCGGACCAACCCCTTCCCGAAGGAGCGCGCCGCGTCTTGATTCTCGGCGCCGGACTGCTGGGCTTGATGACGGCCCAGGACATCCGTCAGTACCCGCACATCCGCCTGGTGGGGTTCCTGGACGACGGCCCGGCAAAGCACCGCAGGCTTATGGCGGGATGCCAAATTTTAGGGGAAAAACTTCCAAGGAGGAAATCATGCGAACACGATGCCGGAGACTGACGCTTTTCGGGCTCGTGATGTTAACTGGATGCTCCGCTTTCACTCTCGCCATGGGTCGAACGCCCGTTGTGGTGGGCAAGGTTGTTAGCTCGTCCCACGCCACGGTGGAAGGGAGCGAGTTGCTATCCAACGGTACCATCCTTTCCGGTGACGCCGTGAAGGTGGGAGAGGGCGGGTCGGTGCTCCTGAGTTTTTCTCCCACTGGCCGGGCAACTCTTGCTGGGGCGACCAACGTGCGGTTCAGCAGCGCCAAGGGGAATATCGAGGCGCAACTTCTGGCGGGAACCCTGGCCGTCCAGAGGGAGAATAAGGACGCCTTCGTGGTGAGGACCTCCACCCACAGCTTTGAGCCCCAGGGCGAGGGAAAGTCGGAGTTTCTCATCGCGCTCTTACCCGACAAAAGCACGCTCATCAAGGCCCAGCACGGTAAGGTTGCGATTACCGAGACTAATTCCGGCGAAAGGGTCACACTTGCCGAGGGGCTCCTGGCCGAGATTCCTGCACCCGCAACGGGATCCCCAGGTCAGACGGAAGAGCTGAGCCAGGTCATCGGCAAAGTGGTGGCCTCGGCGGGAGCGACGCGCAATGGGAAACCACTTGCCAACGGTGATACGGTCCTGGACGACGACGTGGTGGCCACCGGGGCAGCAGGCCGCGCGGTAATCCAATTGTCGCCTGCCAACCAAATCACACTCAATGAAAATACCTCCGGCCGCTTTACCAGAATTGTGGAACGGGTCTGGCTGCGACTCCAGAACGGCACCGTGGTGGCGGAGAATAAGGGCGAGAGCTTTGTCTTCGTCGCCACAACGAAATTTCACATCGAACCCAACTCCACCGCGGCTTCCAAGATTTACGTGGGGGTAATGACCGACGATAGCACCTATATCGAGTCCGTGGTCGGCGAAGTCAAAATCCAGGAAATCCAGTCAGGACAGGCATTCCTCCTGCCGGCAGGACAAAACACCATGGTTCCAGCCGACGCGTCGGGAGTCCCCGGGTTACAGCCCCTGCAGGCAACCGCCGCCCCGGCGCCACCCGAAACTCCTCCACCCAGCAATCCACCCGGCAACCCGCCCAGCAATCCTCCCAGCAACCCGCAGCCTGCTTCGGTTTCAAAACCGCATTCCCATACCACCCTCATCATTCTGGGAGCCGCTGCCGGAGCCGGAGTCGCGGCAGCCGTAGCCTTGTCAGCGGGAGGCCATGGAGGGGGCGGCAGTCAGCCCGTGAGCCCTTCTTCTCCGTAGTAATACCGATTCTATTTTGACGCGTTCTGGTAATACGATCGTATGTTCTATTAAGCCTGCCATTCCGCAAAAGCCCTGGTTTGCCATGTCGCATGACCTGTGCGGGGGTACGGCGCGAAGCTTTGCAGTGCGCTCCGCTGCGGCGGACTGCCGTTTTCCTCACCGCCAGCTTGCTTGCGGGAACTTTAACCGAGAAACAACTACCAGCCAGCAAGCTGGCTGGCGGAAAAGCGGGAGCAAGCTCCCGCACTCCATAGCCCCACCCCGTATGCCAGCAGGGATGCTCCCTCACGCCTGCGTTTGACTTCTGCCTGCGATTGGGCTTTCTGCCTTCCCCTTTCCGCCGTCTGCTTTCTTCTCTGTTTCAGGACTCCCCGCACCTTTCCCACGCACGATAATAAATCCCGCATCATCCGCTTCTCGAATAACAAATTAATTCCCTGATCTTTGCTGCATGAGACTGCCTCTGGAGAAAGGGGGGGAGTTTCTCACTGCGCGGAGAGTGCCGCGTTGACCGTGAGCACTCCGTCTTCGGGGACGTCGATCTCGCGCCGGACGGGCCGAAAACCCGCGGCGGTAATGATGAGGATGTGGTGGCCTGGTGACAAGTGAAATGAAATAGGAGTGTTGCCACTCTTCGGCGCACCATCGGCGTAAACCTTGGCCGCGGGGGGGTTGGTGATGACGGCAATGTTCAATTCCGGCGTGGGGGAGGGCTTGAGGGGCAGGTCGATGGTTCGCTGAACGACGGACTGATCCTGAACCGCGAGCTTTCCTTCAACCGGTTGTCGCCCCGCTTGCCTGACCAGGAACGCGTGCTGACCCGCATCGACCTCTGCACGGATGGGGCCGGGACCGTAAGACTTTCCATCGATGAGAACCTCGGCTCCGGGGGGGCTCGTCGAGATGTCAATTTCACCCCGAGGCGGCGTGAGGGTGATGTTGATGGAAGTCGCCCGCCCCGCCACCACGGTCACACTCTGGTGAGCCTCGTGGAACCCCTCTTTAGAAACAACCATGCGATGCACTCCGGGGGAAAGCTCCTTAATAATATGCGGCGTAGTCCAATCGGGATCACTCCGCCCGTCCACGGTTATTGTGGCCCCCAGCAAGTTCGACGTGACCGCAATCTGACCCTGCGCAGGGGGAAGAGGCGCGGGTGTCCCATGTGTTGCCGGCTTAGGCAAGCCTTCCCGCTCTGAACTCCGGGGCGTGATGGGGGGAGAAAAGGAGGGAGGTACTTCCCGGGCCGAATTCGCCGGTGTCGCAGTGACTTCCCCCGGCTTGCCGGCGGGCACGGAAGTGGCGGGCTGAGTTGGGGCTTGCTCTTGCCCTGTGACCACGGTTCCAACCGAGGGGCTGGGGGCCTGGGTGCCGGCAGGATTGTCGGTTGTCGATTTTCCCGAGATCGGCGATTGAATTCTTGCATGGGGCGGCTCGCCCCGCCCTAATTTCGTCAAAAATCCGCTGGCAAAGAGGTAGTAGCCTCCCAGAACCAAACCCATGGTGACGAGGACCAACGCCGCCCATCGCGGAGCGCCGGTCCGCTCCCCCGCAGGTTGGGAAGAATTGTTGTTGATGGGGGCAAACCCCCGGCCGCCAGCTACCCTCTTCAGCAAGAGGGGTTGCGGTGTCTTCCTTGACGCAACGCTGGTGTCCTCCGCGACCCCTTGAGCGCCGGCGGGAGACATGAGAGCAATCATCGGAGGGCCAGAGGGACTTTCCATGGGCGTCGGCCCTCCGGTGGATTGTGCCCCCGCGAATTCCTGAACACCTGCTCCCGGCGGTGTTACGGTTACTCCTGGCATTGCGGTAGGGGACGGCGCCGCGGCCGGGGTCGGCGGGCGCAGGGACTTGCGGACTTCCGTCGGCGGCGTGGCCGGCAAGGGCTTCGCGGATATTCTCTCGGAACCTTGCTCCTTCTTGGGTGGTGGGATGACCTTAATCGGCGGGGTTAAGGCTCCGGCTGCGAGCGGTACTGGAACCCCCTCCGCAAGGTCCTCCGGACTCAAGTTGGCCACCGCCAGGGAAAACTCCCGCGCCACCACCTGAACGGTTTCGGCGCCGACGGGCCGCCGCTGGTCGGCATAGCCGGAGATCAGTGCGTGTTCACAAATCAGGTTGATAAGCCGGGGAATGCCCGCCGATGACCAGGACACGGCCTTGATGGCTCCGGGAGTGAAGACGGTTTTGATGTCACCACCCGCGACGCGAAGGCGATGAGCGATGTATTGCAAGGTCTCGGCAGGGCTCAGGGGGCCGGTGCGAAGCCGGACCGCAATTCTCTGGCTGAGGGGCTTCATTTCCGGCAGCCGCAAGATCCCCTCGATTTCCCGCTGCCCGGAGAGGATGATTTGCAGGAGTTTATCTGTCGGGGTCTCCAGGTTGGAAAGGGCGTGCACGACCTGGAAAGCTTCGGGCGAGAGGTTTTGCGCCTCGTCAACGATCAGCACGGACGCCTGGCCCAGCTTATTACGTTTGAGCAGCCAATCCTGAAGGATTTTGAAGGTCAGCAGCCGGTCGCTTGGGTCGTACTCGACGCCAAAATCACCCAGCACATAATCAAGAAAGTCCGCAGCTTTCATGCGGGGATTGAAAACAAATGCGGTCGCGGCGGCGGCGTCGTGCAACTGCTCCATCAGTTTCCGCAGCAGCAGGGTCTTCCCCGTACCTACTTCTCCCACCAGAAGAATCAAGCCCTTGCGGGCCTGGATTCCGTATAGCAAACTAGCGTAGGTCTTTTCGGTGGCAGGCGTGCTGAAAAGGAAGGAAGGGTCGGGACTGACAATGAAGGGGTCTTTGGCAAGACCGAAAAATTTCTTGTACACAGGAAACCCACGATTCCAGCTTCTTCACCCCAGCCTGTTAAAGGATGGTACGCCTGGCAGGACTCGAACCTGCGGCCTTTTGCTTCGGAGGCAAACGCTCTATCCATCTGAGCTACAGGCGCACACGCAAGGAGTGTAACCCCATGAGGATTCCATGGTCAAGCTTGCGGTCAGCATTCCCACCGGACAAAAAGTCAGGTGGGGGGAGAGGGGCCGTCGCCCCGCCAATGTCATACACGGCAAAATTGTCCCCTTTTTCAATTTTCGACGAATAAGCCGACAATTCTCCTGCGCAAAAACTGGCAAACGCAAATATAATCGTCGCGCAGCAGCCGTGGCTCAGGTGAAATTGGGGGCAGCCAAGGCAGTAGCCGCCTAGCAATCAGCATGGGGAGGAGATCGCATGGATAAGGACGGCCTGAGCATTCTGGATAATCGAACCGACACGACTTATGAGGTCCCGTTTCACCAGGGAACCATCCGCGCCATGGACCTGCGCAAAATCAAGACCGGCCCCGACGACTTTGGCTTGATGACTTACGACCCGGCGTTCATGAACACCGCATCGTGTCACAGCGCCGTTACCTTCATCGACGGCGACAAAGGCATTCTGCGCTATCGCGGCTACCCGATTGAACAGTTGGCGGAGAAGTGTACCTTTCTCGAGGTCGCCTATCTGCTACTGAAGGGCGAGTTGCCGACGGCATCGCAATTGAATGATTGGATCGACAAAATCACTCATCACACCATGCTGCATGAAACCACCAAGAAGTTTCTGCAGGGGTTCCGCTACGATGCGCACCCCATGGCCATGTTCGTCAGTACGGTATCCGCGCTGGCGACTGTCTATCCGGATTCCCGCAAGGTGCTGGATGCGGAATCGCGCGCACTGCAGATTCTGCGCCTCGTAGGCAAAGTACCGACCATCGCCGCGTATTGCTACCGGCACAGTTTGGGTTATCCGTACGTTTATCCCGATAACGAACTCGGGTATACGGAAAATATGATGAACATGCTGTGGCGCATGATGGACCGTCGGTACCAGGTAAACCCGGTGCTCGCGCGGGCCCTGGACGTGCTGTTCATTCTGCACGCCGATCACGAGCAGAACTGCAGCACCAATGTGATGCGCGCGGTGGGAAGTTCGCAGGCGGATCCGTTTCTGGCGACGGCGGCGTCCGCCGCCGCGTTATCGGGACCGTTGCACGGCGGCGCCAACGAAGAAGTCCTCAAGATGCTGGATGAGATCGGCTCCAAACAAAATGTCCCGGCATATATCGAAAAGGTAAAAGCCGGGCAGTTCAAGCTGATGGGATTCGGGCACCGCGTGTATAAGAATTTCGATCCGCGCGCCAGCATCATCAAGTGGTCGGCCGAGCGGGTGTTCGAAGTGGTGGGCCGCAATCCGAAGCTGGACATCGCGCTGGAGCTCGAGCGGATCGCGCTCGAAGACGAGTACTTCGTGAAGCGCAAGCTGTATCCCAACGTGGATTTCTATTCGGGCATCATTTATCAGGCGTTGGGTTTTCCCGCAGAGATGTTCACGGTACTTTTCGCCATTGCCCGAACAGCCGGCTGGCTGGCGCAATGGG
>PLWR01000186.1 GCA_003165615.1 Acidobacteriota bacterium
TCGCCTCCTCAGGATGACAGTTTGAAGGGTTTTTCCGCAGTCTGCTAAAATTTAACCGGACATTTTACCGGACATTTAACCGATCAAAATATACCTTGCATATCCGATATCTATATGGCATATATATGTTTGTAAGATTTGTTGAGGCGGACATGAAGCTGGACATTAAACCGGACATCAACATGCTTGATCGGGGCGAGCATATCTCCGCAATGGAACCCTTGCTGATGGCGGGAAGCTCCAGCCATAGGGGGCAGATCACGGATTTGGCATTAGATCTCGCTCAGAAATCCGCCGGCTTACGCCACAGCCTGCCCCCATCTCTCTTGGCCTCGCTCGCCGGCCTGGTCCGGGCGATGAATTGCTACTACTCGAACCTCATTGAGGGACACGACACGCACCCAGTGGAGATCGAGCGGGCACTCAAGAACGACTACAGTCAGAACGCCGGCAAACGCAACCTGCAACTCGAAGCCAAGGCGCACATCGCGGTGCAGCAGTGGATTGATGATGGGGGCCTAAAAGGCGGTCTGGCGATTAAAGCCGAGGGAATCAGAGAGATTCATCGGCGCTTTGGCAAGCTGCTACCTCATGACCTCCTATGGGTGGAAGACCCAGTGACCCGAGAGAAGGTCCCCGCAGTGCCAGGCGAACTTCGCCATCGTGACGTAAAGGTGGGGAACCACGTCCCCGTCAGTCCCGGCGCCGTGCCCCGCTTTCTGGCGCGCTTCGAGCAGGTCTACGCGGACATCGGAAAGACCGAGTTGATTATCGCCACTGCCGCCGCACATCATCGACTGGTCTGGATTCACCCGTTCATGGATGGGAACGGCCGGGTTGCCCGGCTGATGTCCCATGCCATGATGCTGGACACGCTCGATACCGGCGCAGTCTGGTCCGTCGCCCGCGGGCTGGCACGCAAAGTGGGTGAGTACAAAGCGCTTCTTGCCAACTGCGACCAGCCTCGCCGTAATGATCTGGATGGCCGGGGAAACTTGAGCGAAGAAGCGCTCGGTGAATTTACTCGATTCTTTCTCACCGTCTGCATTGATCAGGTTGACTTCATGAAGAGCTTGCTGCAGCCGGAACGCCTCCGCCTTCGCATTCGGCTGTGGGCGGAAGAGGAAATCCGGCTCGGCCACCTGCCCCCCCAATCAGGGAGCATCGTGGAAGCCGTGCTCTACCGTGGAGAGCTGCCGCGCGGCGACGTCGCCGGCGTCGTCGGTACGGGAGAACGGCAGGCTCGCCGCATTGTCTCGGCTCTTCTCAACAAAGAGGTACTGATATCCCCTAGCCCCAACGCCCCACTGCGCCTCGCCTTCCCCGCCACGCTTGCGGGGAGCTGGCTGCCGAGATTGTTCCCGGAAAGAATTCCGTGATTTCGGTTGCACGCGAGGGGCGGCGCGGGGGGGCGCCTGCTCGCGGCTTGGTGGTTTTCACATTGAAGTCACCCCACGATTACTGGATCCCCCGCCTAATCCCCATACTTGTCAATAATCCCATTCAGCTTATTGCGATAATAGGAATAAGCTTCAAAGGATACGTCCGGCGGAATGAAATGGTCGCTGAAGGGAACACATCCGCCCGTCTTGAGGACCTCCTCGATGGGTTTGAGAATCTCGTCAATCCGCGCCTTGCCTTTGGCGATTTCGCCTTTGGACACTCCCCCCAGGATCTGGAGTTTGGGATACTTTTGCCGGACCTTTACGATATCCATCCCACAGTGCGTCTCAAACGGATACATGCCCGTCACCCCGGCTTCCATGAACAGAGGGATCAGCGCATTGCAATCGCCGTCGGTGTCCAGAAGAATGTGCCGCACGCCGCGGGCCTTGAGGAAATCGCCGACCCTTTTGATGTAAGGAAGCATGTACTCCCGCACCGTATCGAGAGAGATCATGGATCCGGTTCCGTAAGAGATATCTTCCCAGATGTGGTAGTGATCGATGTCAACCTTGTTCAGGACTTCGGCATAAACCGCCATCCAGATTTCCGTAAAAGTATTGAGCATGTCGTGGATGAGCGCCGGTTCGTCGTGGTACCAGTAGAACAGATTCTCGTATCCAATCAGATGACTAAGCGTGCCGAAGAATCCGTGGGGGTAACCGCCGACCGCCAAGGGGTAGTCGCGCTGGCTATACTCCTTGACGCGTTCATCCCAGCCGGCGGGAAACCGGCTGCTGATATTCTTCAGATTCAGCCGCTCGTCCTTCAGCTTTTCCCAACTCTTCTTATCGGTAATGGGCCACTTCATGCTCGTGGGGATGGTGCCTTCCGCCTTAAGGAAGTGGCGCTCGACGCCATCCACATCGATGTAGTCAAACGTCTCGTCGTCCTCATGAAGAACTTGAACGTCGAACATCGGAGCGAAGAGAAGATTGACATCCACAAGCTGCTGGTTTTGGTCCATGTGAAAGTGATCGCGAACATCGATGCCCAGCGGGAAGGCCTGGGTGGGCCAATACAGACCGCCCACCATCACTCCGAGGCCTTTCGCCAACTTGCCCTCGCCGACACTCCGCCACGCCGGCCCATAAAGTGAGCCGGTGGGAGTGGTCAGTTTCTTGCTGACAACCGGATAGTGTTTCTTGGGCAGGCCTTGCGCATACCAGTTGTCGACGGCCTCGCCCCAGATGCCAAAATCCCACTTCAGCGAGTGCACGTCCTTGTCAAAGTCCAGCACCGCCAAGAATCGTTCCCGTGTGTTCATATGATTCCCCTCGATCTGAAAGATACCCTCCGCTCCCCAGTTTCCCGGTGAAGGAGGAGAATGAAATAAGACCGATAATCTTGCCGGAGTCATTCTCCTCCATTCGCGCGCGGGTTTCCAGTGCATTAACAGGGGAGGCGGGAGAGGCGGGAACTTGCAATTCGTGGCGGACGGCTGTACGTTACCGGTGGCCTGATTTGTTCGCCGCGTGCCTGACGGCATTTAGCTGAAGGGATATCGAATTTCCAAAATGATTCCGCCGACCATCCAGTACTTATCCGACATTTCTTTTGCCCCGGGAGCGCTGAGCATTCTGCCCAATCTGCTCCAGAAGTTATCCATCCTCAATCCACTGGTCGTGACCGATGCCGGCCTCATCTCAGCGGGAATCGTCGAGCGTTTGGGAATAGGCAAGCCGCCGGTGTTTGATCAGATCGAAACGAATCCTTCCGAAGGCAGCGCGATTCTGGGCATGGAGGTTTTCCGCCAGCATGGTTGCGATGGAATCGTGGCCGTAGGTGGCGGGTCTCCCATCGACTGCGCCAAGTGCATTGGCCTTCTTGTGCACCATCCCCAGCCTTTGTCCGACTACGCGTTTCTGAACGGCGGGTTGCCCAAAATTACCGGGAGAAAACCGCCACTTATTGCCATTCCCACCACCGCCGGCACTGGCAGCGAGGTCGGCCGCGCCGCGCTGGTTTCCATGAACAACGGCAGGAAATTAGCGATCATCAGTCCGCACATGATTCCGAGTGCGGTCATCTGCGACCCCAATCTCACGCTGGGACTGCCCAAGGGCTTGACTGCCGGCACCGGCATGGATGCCGTTACCCACTGCATTGAAACCTTTTGCAGCCCTCGATACAATCCCGTCGCCGATGCCATTGCGCTCGATGGTTTGGCGCGCGGGTACAACAATATTCGCAAGGCGGTGAATCAAGGTTCGAACCTTGCTGCGCGCAGCGAAATGATGATGGCGGCCTTGCAGGGCGGATTGACGTTTCAAAAAGGTCTGGGGTTGGTTCACAGCCTCAGCCATCCGCTGGGCGGATTGCAGGGAAAGCGGCTCCATCACGGCACCCTGAACGCCATCTTTCTTCCCCACGTATTGCGCTTCAATATGGAAGGCTGCCCGGAGAAGATGGCCTCCATCGCGCGGGTGGTTGGTGTTTCAAAATCCTCCGACTTGCCCAATCTGATTGAAAAGTTAAACTCCGAGATTGGCCTTCCCAGTCGTCTGCGAGACCTGGGTGTGCGGCGGGAGGACCTGGAGCCATTAACGGAGTTCGCTCTGCAAGACCACTCTTCGTTGACCAACCCGCGTCCGGTCACGCTGGATGTTTGCAAGCAGGTATTTGAAGAGGCGCTCTGAGCACCCATGCGACAGCGCATCTCGTGTCGCTGAGGAGAGTTCCACATGAAGGCTGCGGTTTGGCACGGTCGCAGAGACATCCGCGTTGAGCAGTTTCCGGACCCACCTCCCCCGGGCCGAAATGAAATCCGCATCAGGGTTGACTGGTGTGGAATCTGCGGAACGGACCTGGAAGAGTACGTAAACGGGCCGCTCTACATTCCCGTTGACCATCGCGACGAACTGACCGGGCGGAAAGCGCCGATGGTGATCGGCCATGAATTGGTGGGCACGGTAGAGGAGATTGGCCCCCACGTCACGGAATTTCGGGTGGGTGATCGCGTGGCCCCTGACACGCTCTTGTTTTGCGGCGAATGCTGGTACTGCTCAAAGCATCTCGTTCATCTCTGCCGCAAGCTTGCCATCTTGGGGCTCATGACCGACGGCGGCTGCGCTGAGTACGTCAACGCCCCTTGCTACATGTGCTTTAAGCTCCCAGCGACGATGCCTTCGGAGACAGGAGCATTGGCTGAACCCGCCGCCGTTGCCGTGCGCGCCGTGCGGACGGGCGGCGTGAAGCCTGGCGATACCGTGGCGATTGTCGGGGGTGGGACCATCGGCTTGCTTTGTCTTCAGGTGGCGATTCTGGCGGGGGCCGCGAAGGTCCACGTTATCGAACCGCATGAGAATCGCCGCCGGCTTGCCTGCGCAATGGGGGCGCACACGGCTATTGACCCGACGGTGGTGAATCCCCATGATGCCCTGATGGATTTAACCGGGGGCAATGGCGCCGATGTGGTTCTCGAGTGTGGGGGGAATCCCATCACCATGAACCTTGCGCCCACGCTCGCGCGCCCGCAAGGAACGGTGGTGATTACCGGGCTTCATAACGAGCCGGTGGGCATCAATCTGTTCCCGCTAGTTTGCAGGGAGGTTACCATCAAGGGTTCGTTCTCCCACATTTACGATGTCGACTTCGCGGAAGCCGTGGCGCTCCTGGGAGCAGGCAAGATTGTCGCCGATCCTTTAATAACGTCCCGCATCGGCATCGTTGATGCCATTGAGAAAGGCTTTGAAACACTGTTGCGCAACAAAGGCGAGCACTTAAAAATTCTTATCTCCCCGCGGAACGAATCGAAGGCAACGGTTGCGTGATAACATGGATATTCGGTTCGATAATTTTGGGCTGAGGTACCTGCCAATATATCTCGACCCCATCGGAGTGAAAGGACCACATCATGATTTCCCCTGAATTAGCCGGCATTATTGTGCCGGTCATAACTCCCGTCGATAACGAAGACCGCGTCGATGAGGCTGCTTACCGGGCCCTGCTTGGGCGCCTGGTCAAGGCCGGCGTCCAGGGTGTTTTTGCGGGCGGATCGGCCGGTGAAGGCCCGCTGTTGACCTTCCAGGAGTGGGAGCGAATGGCCACGATCGCCTTCGATGAGTGCCACGGGAAAATCCATCTGCTCGGTGGGACCATGGATACCTCAACCCGCAGAATTTTCGGGCGAATCAAGGTCCTTGCCCAAATCGGATACAAGAACTTTGTCGTCGCTCCAACCTTCTATGTCGGAGCCAAGCTTCCCTCGGAATTTCTGCGCCAGTTTGGGGAATGTAAGGAGCACAGCGAGGGGATGAACATGATCGCTTATAACATTCCCTCCTGCACGGGTTCCATGATTCCGAGTGATGTGATGGTCGAGATGGTCCGGCGCGGCTGGATCAGCTACGTTAAGGATAGCTCCGAGGACATGTACTATTTTCGGCGGTTGCTCTTGGAAGCCGGCCCCATGGGGCTGCGGGTTTTCCTGGGGACGGAAAGGAAGGCTGCCGAGGCTTTGCTGGCGGGGGCCATGGGCCTTGTCCCCACCTGCGCCAATTATGACCCGGCCCCGTTCCTGTCAGCCTGGGAAGCCCGCGGGAATAAGGAGGAGCTGGCGCGGCTCCAGATACCGATCACCGCGCTCGTACAAAATCTCCTGCTCGCGCCAAGGGTGTGGCTGGCGGGGATGAAGTATGCGGTCTCGACCCTGGGGATAGGTTCGGGCCGGGTGGTGTCGCCGCTGGAACCGACGAACGAGGAAGAACAGCGGCTGCTCGACGCCTTCATCAAGGCGAACCCGCCCGCGGCGATTTGAGAGATTAGCGAATTGTGGAGGCACGCAATGGCGCAGGGCTTGTCCAAATAAGTATCCAACCACTTCGATTGAAGCCCGCGAAGTGGGTGCGGTCATTTCAAGCCTGTCCAAATTACGATTCGGTGGATTCGTCGCGACATTCGGCTCCGCCGCCTGCTATGCGGAAAGGCTGCGCCTTTCCGTTGCCGGGAACCAATCTACAACCTCATCCGCGCCGCCGCGAAGGCTATGCCTTCGGCGGCGCGGATGAGGAGAAAAGGGGAGCAATGGCCCGGAAAGGCAGAGCATTTCCGCATAGCAGTGGGCGAAGCCCCCTTAATCCGCACGATCACTCGCTAATTTGGAGGGCCCTGCGCCATGGCGCGTCCCTACGACACGAAATCCGGCAGCCGCTCCCTGGCAATCTCTCGAAGGCGCAGTGCATCACTTTCGTCGACGGCGCGGTATGGCCAGCGGAGTCGCAATCCGGCCTTCGACCAACCGCCGACGGCTGCCAGCAGCTTATCGAGCGCCTGATTGGAGTACCCGCCTTTCGCGCGCAGGGGCAGCACGTACTCATCCAGAAAGCCGACGATCTTCTTTTCCAAGGCGAGGCCGGCATCGAAGTCTGTGCTTATAAGATCATTCCAGCGCTTGGCAGCGACCGGGTGCAGACAGGCGACGTTTGAATAAGCGCCGGAGCCACCGGCTCGCATGCCCGAAGCGAGATTGTGCCCGGTGACAAAAATGGAAATCCCCGGCACGCGTCGCCGCAACTCCGCATACCACGCCGCCTCATTGGCAACCTTCACTCCCACCAGCGACGGCAAGGCGGCGGCAATCTGCTCATACTCTTCCGGCTGCAAATAGCGTTTGGCGTGGGGCGGATTATAGATGACCAGGCCGATGGGGTTCGCCACAGCCGCCACCCGTTCAAGAAACGCCTTGATCTCAACCATGTTGGGAGGATACCAGTCGGGAAGAATCACCTGGATCGCGCCGGGCTTCAGTTGGGCGGCGCGGCGAACCCGCTCGATGGTAATCTGGGCGCTCATGTAGCCAGCGCCAATCTGGAAAGGCCGGCCGGCGCGCTCGCATTTCTCCGCCAGCAGAGAGTTGATTCGGTCGAACTCATCCTCCGTCAGCGAATAGAACTCCCCCGCCGTTCCATGGGCATAAATCCCATCGACCTTCGTGGTGAGAAGGTAGTCGATGTCCCCGCCCAAGCGGCCAAAGTCGATCGACTCATCTTCGTTAATGGGCAGCAGTAGAGTAGCCCAAGTTCCCTTGATCTGCTGGCTGGTCAGTGGCTTCATGGTCAGAACCTTTCTGGATCGCGGGCAACCGCTAAGGCGCGGCGAATGATCTTTGCCTGTGGCGTCCGCTTCATGAGTTTTAGGCCGGCGGCCGTTAGAGGCCGGGCATCCGGATCCGCCAGCACGGCGCGTTCGATGGCGCTTCGCGTCATGGGTCGTATGCCATTGTAGGGTCTGAAGGATATTGGGACGCAGGGGTTTTCACTTTTGCACTTTGCCTTTTGCATTTTGCCTTTTGACTTGCTTTTCCGTCTCTGCCCCCTTGTCTCCATCTTGATGCCGACCCCCTCACCCGTCTCGCCCCGGCTGGTGAATGCGCCGGTTGCGAGCCACCCTCTCCCCCAAGGGGGCGAGGGAAGTAGATTGCAATCTCAAGACTTTCTCACCTCACTGAAACAGCTCCTCAAAATCCCGCCCGACTTCTTTTGACAGCTTGGCCAGCGAATTCAGCACAATTTCCGGCATCAGCATCCCTTCGCGCAGCGCCACTTCGCGCCTTTCCCACTCCATCTCACCGGGCAGCCAGATGCGGTCCGATCCCTTCGCTTTGGGGGAACCATGAATGTCGCGGATCATGGTATCCATGCGCTGCTTGAATTCCGCAATGGGCATGAACCTGCCCACGTCGATAGCGATAAAGGCATGGCCGGTTTCCGAGCCTTCTGACAGTATCCCCAGCCACGGCTTGACTCCCTGCGTAACGCCGGAGCCACTCAGCACGCCGGCGAGCACTTCTACCATAAGCGCCAGGCCGTAGCCTTTGTGCCCCGCCATGGGCAGCATGGAGCCCACGTTGGGCCAATCACCAAGTTCAGTTGTCGGCAGTCCATCACCATCGGTTATCCAGCCTTCCGGAACGATGTTGCCTTTGGCCTTGGCGGCGAAAATCTTGGTGGATGCGGTAGCGCTCATGGCGATATCAAGGAAAATGGGATATTCCTTTCCCGCCGGCGCCGCATAGGCGAAGGGATTGTTGCCGATAACGGACTTGCGTCCCCCCGGCGCGACCATATTGGCGTCAGCATTACTCATGGCGATGCCAATCATATCGCGCTTGACGGCCATGTTGGCGTAGTAGCCCGCCGCCCCGAAGTGACTGCTGTTCCTGACCGCAACGTATCCGATTCCCTCTGTCCCCGCCTTCTGGATGGCGAGTTCCATGGCCCGGCACCCCGTCACCATACCCATTGCCGCATGGCCGTTGATGACTCCCCACGCCTGCCCCTCCAGAATGACCTCAGGTTTGGCTTTGGGATTGATGCCTCCAGCGCTGATCTTCTTAAGATAGTTGCGAAGGTGATTGGTGCCGTGAGAAAAAGTTCCCCACGTGTCGGTGGTCACCAACACTTCGGCCACGGTGTTTGCATCCTTTTGGTCGAACCCCGCCGCCAAGAGGGCAGTTATACAAAGGTCTTTAAGTTTCTCCGGAGAAACGCGCTTCTTCGATGAGTGCTCCAAGAATAATCCTCCTGATTCTGAATTGATTAGTACCTTAAACCTGTCATGTCAAGCCTGGAGCCGCAACCAAACCCGTCTCGTAGGGGCACCCCTCGTCGGCACTACCCGCCTCGAATGCCACTCCATACACATATCCGGAGACCTTTTTGTGTACCGGGCCCATTTCAGGCATCGCTTCCTCCACGCTGACTCCGTGAGTTTGGATCGCTCCATAGCCGGCATTTCCCTTTAGTGCCTTGACACGGCTGGATGTGTCTGCGACAGCATACCAACGAAGGCATCTGGGACAAACAGGAAATTTAGCTGGGAACAACCGGGATCATCCGGCGTTAAGACATCTACCAAACCAGGGGTTAAATTTCGTTGCCTGAGTCTCGGAACGCTTTATCCATTTTCGCTCTCGTGATATCGTGCTCCGGTTGCACCTCATATTTCATTGGCTGGGAGGTCTCACATCATATTATGAAAGTTCTGTTCATCGGCTTTAGGGATCTTGTCCACCCTTGGTACGACGACTTCCTGGAGGCAATTGGCGGGAAACACTCGGTCGAGCTTTACAACCCGAAGGCCCCGATGGCCCCGCAATTCCGCGACGCGCAGGTCGTGGTGGATCAGGGCGGGTGGGGATCGCACGAAATGATCGACATCGCCATCGCTTCCGGCGTGAAACTTTGGCAGGTCATCGGGACAGGATTGAATCACATTGATGTTAATTACCTCATTGAAAAAGGGGTTCCGATTGCAAACACGCCGGGCATCTTTAGCGGGATCGCACTCGCCGAACATGCTCTCTTCCTAATGCTCTGCCTGGCGAAGAACCTGGACGAGAGCCGCAGGAACATTCGTTCCGGAGTGTTCTACCATCCCATGAACGAGGAATTAGAGGGAAAGACTTTGGGCCTGGTGGGATTTGGCGGAAGCGCGCGAGAACTGGCGAAGCGTGGCTGGGCACTGGGAATGCGCGTTCTCGCGGTCGATGCCGTGGAAGTGTCGCGGGCGGTTCAGGAAGAGTACCATCTGGATTTCTTTGGTAATCCGAATGAACTCCCTAAGCTGCTGAGAGAGTCCGATTATCTCTCGATCCATACTCCCCTTACATCGAAGACCCAACATTTGATCAATCGTGAAAGCTTGGGACTGATGAAACCAACGGCCGTCCTCATCAACGTCGCGCGGGGAGAAATTGTGGATGAGGCAGCGCTGCTTGAGGCATTGCAGACAGGCAAGATTCGGGGCGCGGGCATCGATGCCTTCACCCAGGAGCCGCCGGACCCCAATCATCCTTTCCTGCACATGGAAAATGTAATCGTCACTCCGCACATTGCCGGGGGAACTCGGGGAACATCACGGCGGCGCGGGAGAGCTGCGGCGGAGAATGTCCACCGCGTGGCGCAAGGCCTGCCACCCCTGTATCAGGTAACCTCAGCGGAGTGAGCCCTGGCCGGCGACGGTTTACAATCTAAAAATCGCGACGCTTTGGCCGCCGGGAGATCCTAAGGGCAACCTCGATAACCAGGTGAACGGACTAAGCTGCTTCTACCGCTGTGCACCCCTGACCACGTGATTCCATGAACAAAGTCTTCTCCCATGCTGACGAGGCGATCCACAATATCCCCAACGGTTCCACGCTGATGGGCGGAGCGATGGACCTGGTGGCGAGCGCCAACCGCGTGGTGATCGCCATGGAACGCAACACTAAAGACGGGCGGCCCCAAATATTGAAGCGCTGCACGCTCCCCCTGACGGGTCAGGGAGTCGCAAACCGGCTTATTACCGAATTGGCGGTGATTGATGTAACGCCGGAAGGACTTCTGCTGAAGGAGCTTGCCGAAGGCGCCACGTTTGACGCGGTTCAATCCGTGACCGAACCCACTTTGACGCGCAGTCCAGATTTGAGAACGGTCGTATTGGGCTAATGTTTTGATATTTCTTCCCTCGCCCCCTTGGGGGAGAGGGGGGACCGCAAGGCGGGGGGGGGCCCCAGAGGGTGATGGTGGTGGGGGTGAGGGGGTTGCTGACGGTGCTGGATTGTTTGACGGCAGGGGTGGAGTTGGAAGTGGTGGCAGTGAGGGTGGTTGACGCGGGTTTAACTGTAGGCGTGGCGTTACGATTGGCGGCGAGGCTGGAGTTGGAGGTGGTGGGGGTGAGGGTACCGACGGTGAGGCTAACTGCGGAGTTAGCGGGGGCGTAGGTGTCGCCG
>PLWR01000642.1 GCA_003165615.1 Acidobacteriota bacterium
TGGTTTTTACTACGTCCATGCCCACACCGCGACCCGAGACATTGGTAACTTTTTCGGCGGTCGAGAACCCGGGGAGAAAGAGCAGGTTCAACAGTTCCCGGTCGCTCAGACGGGCTGCCTGGTCAGGCGCGAGCAAGCCCTTTTCCAAGGCCTTCTGTTTGACACGTTCCAGATCGATTCCCGCCCCATCATCGGAGATTTCAATATTGACCTGCCCTCCCTCGTGGAAGGCGCGCAAGAGGAGGTGACCCTCGGGGGATTTCCCGGAGGCCAAGCGCTTTTCAGGCATTTCAACGCCGTGATCGACAGCATTGCGAACGAGGTGGGTGAGGGGATCTTTGATCGACTCGATAATGGTCTTGTCGAGTTCGGTCTCCTTGCCCTCCATCTCAATGTTGATCTGTTTCCCACAAGACGTGGCCAAGTCGCGGACCACGCGGGGGAACTTGCTCCAGATGTTTCCGATGGGCTGCATGCGCGTCTTCATGACGCCTTCTTGCAGTTCGGTGGTGATGAGGTTCAACCTTTGGGAGGTGTTCAGGAAACTCGTATCCTGTTGCGTCGAGGAAAACTGCAGGATCTGGTTCCGGGCCAGGACGAGTTCCCCTACCAAGTTCATCAACTTATCGAGCAAGCTCACATCGACACGAATGTTGCTGTCGGAAAGTGCCGGAGCGCGCGCCTCCGCCTGGATCTGCAGAGCGTCCTGCACGGCGGCGGGCTTGGCTGCACCCTTTTCCACAAGGATTTCGCCGAGGCGGCGGTCATCCCCGTCGCGTTGGAGCTGCAGAGCCTCATCGACTTCCTCGGAATTAGCCTTGCCGGCTTGCACCAGTATTTCTCCCAGGGGCAAGGCAGGATCAGTATTCGCTGGTGCTCGGCCCGGCTCCTCCGCCACCGGGGGCGCGGGAGGCAGTTCGACAGGAGGACAGGGTGGGGCGGTTGCCACAGGAGCAGGTGCTTTCTTCTCGCCGCCTTGCAAACGGGTCAGCGTATCGGTAAGGGAGGTGTAGTCACCCTCCCCCTCTTGACCTGTGGTTTCGATGCTGACGAGCATCTGGCGGACGGCGTCCACCAAGGCCAAAAGCGCCGAGGTGATCTCCGCATTGAGCAAGAGGTGACCGTCGCGCAGGTTGCTCAGGAGGTTTTCGCCGACATGCGCCACTGACTCCAAGCGGGGGAAGCCCAAGAAACCGGTTGTGCCCTTGATGGTGTGGATGGTTCGGAAGATGCTGGCAAGAACCTCGCGGGCCGTCGGATCTTTTTCCAGGATTACCAAGTCCCGGTCAAGCTGGTCAAGGTTCTCATTGCTCTCGACGAGGAAATCTTTAATGATGTCATCCATGTCGCCCATTGCTGAGTTTCTCCCTTCGATTCAACCCGCAATTGCGCCGACCGGACCAAGTGTCCGCGGTAATCGCCCGGCTCTCGACTGCGATTGGAGTCTTGTTTTCGAACTCTTGCATCTTCCAATTTCCCGGCGTGGTTGCTGTGCCCACCAACACACCTTGCGGTGGATGGAGAGCCTTTCCGTGTTCAAACACCCTTCTTATCGGCTGGATGATTTGCACCTTGAGTTTTTTTCTGGGGAAAATGAGGATTCTGGCAGGCGGGCAGTCAAGCGGGGATTGGGGGGTGGGGAAAGAGGGACGTGGAAGTACTTCTCGATCTCCTTTAGGGGCGACAAAACCGCGATGAGCCGTACAGGATTCTTACCTCGCCCCTGGAGCGAACTCAATAGCTCCCAAGGGCGCGTGCCTAGATGCCAACGGGCTATCGGCTTGGGCTTTTAATGCCAGCCCCCTGGGCGCTCGAAAGTCCAGATTCCCGCATGGCGAGCCTTGTTTTGGCGCATACCGAACTGAAAGCCGCGGCGGCCAGTATTTGAGGCGAGTTTGCGTTCGCAAGGTGCAGGGGCGACGAGTTTGCAGCAATCATTCTGCCTGCCTGCGGTCACGAACGAAGGATGGAGCGCACGAGTTTCCGTGCTTCCATGACAAATTCTTCCATCTCCTGGAGGAAACGGGCGGGTTCTGTCTTGGCGAGGGTCGGATGATCGCGGGTCAACACCGCCCAGGATGGATCTTCCTCCAACTTCCAATCGGGTGCTTCATTGATGCCGTAGCCCAACTCGTGCATTTGGCAGAGCTGATCTGACAAGCTAACCAATGCGACCAGCACGGGATGGAGTTTTGCCTGTTGGACGTCGTGGTGATGTTCCACAACTTCCGTGATATCCTCCGGCAGGCGCCAGTGTTCGGCAAGGATTTTCCCCGTATCGCAGTGGGTGAAACCCAGAGCGGAACGCTCGGCTTGCTGAAGCGGGATCTTTTCGGATCGCGCCAGTTGAGCCGCGGCGCGGAACTCCTCCTGGAATGACATCATGTTCACAAGTTCGCCCAGATCGTGCAACAACCCTGCCAGATAAGCGCGCTCCGGTTCCTTGTAGCGGGCCTTGCAGGCGCAGAAACGGCTGACCAGTGCACAACCCAGGGAATGCTCCCAGAAGACCAGTGGGTCGATGACCCAGTTTTCTTTGGGCAAGAGATTGAGCAAGCTACAGGAAAGGAGTATCTCGCGGATTTGCCGCAAGCCCAGCACAACGATGGCGCCATGCACGGACTTGACCTCACGGGAGCGGAAATACAGGGCGGAATTCGCCACCCGCAGGCACTGGGCAGCAATCGACTCGTCGCACGACACTAAGTCGACAATGCGTTGGACATCCACCTCGTCCACCGGCCTTTCGAGATAGAACAGCAGGGGGCGAATGATGGCCGGAACCGTGGGGATGGAATTTAGCCTTTCCACTCGTTCGCGAATCAGCTCTCGGAGCGTGGGCGTCATGGTCGGCCTTGTTGTACCACTGCATCTTATCGGCAGCAGGGGAGCTCAACATGAGGCCGAAGTTCAGAAGGCAGTATGCATTAGGCAGCAGGCAATAAGGCTGTTGGCAGTCGGAAATGGGGATTCCCCTGCGGGGGGTAAACTAATATTTCCCGCTGCCACTGCCTACTGCCGACTGCCTTCCAGCCCTTCAGGGATGGAGGCGAGCACGACGATATCGACCCGCCGGTTCTGGGCGCGGTCCTCAAGAGTATCGTTGCCCGCCACGGGGTGATACTCTGCGTACCCGGCGGCGGAGAGGCGTATGGCGGGGAGGTTGTAGTGGGTAATGAACAACCTGATCAACTCTGTGGCCCGGGCGGTGGAAAGCTCCCAGTTGGAAGCGAACTGTGCGTTGTGAATGGGCACATTGTCCGTATGGCCCTCAATACGAATGTTGTTGGGCTTAGCGCTTAGCACCTGGGCAATGCGCTGCACCGCAGCTTCGGAAGCTGCCCGGAGCGTTGCCGAACCGCTATCGAAAAAGCCTATCTCCCGCAGGCTGATCACCAGCCCTTCGCGATTCGCCTTCAGAACCACTTCGTGCCGTTGAATCTCCGGAGCCAGGGCACTGGCAAGTTGTTTTTGCACGGCCCCCAGATCGTTCGGAGAGGGAGGGGATGCCAACATTTTCTCAAAAGGGGAAGCCATGCGCCCACGGCCGGACATTCCTTTTGCATCTTCAATAAGTTGTATGTTTTCTGCAGGTGAGGGATCAGCGGTGACCATGGGGGTGCGAGAGTTGGCCGTTTGGAAGATGCCCATTTGTTCAAAAGCCTCCTGCATGGCCATGGAGATCTTCCCCACCTTGCGCTTATCTACCTGAGAGGAGGCGAAAAGGACCACGAAGAAGGCAAACAAAAGGGTTATGAAGTCCGCATACGAGACCAGCCATCGTTCATGACTTACATGTTCGGCAGTTTTTCTCTTCCGCCTCATGAGGAGGACTCCCGGGATTCCTCAAGCGGGGGAGCATTCGCCAAAAAGCCCTGTAACTTGGTCTCGACCATACGGGGGTTCAGACCTTCGAGGATGGAGATTACGCCTTCGAGCATCATCTCCCGCATCTGTTGCTCGGTCCGAATGCGGATTTTGAGCTTGCCGGCGGCGGGCAGGAAGAACAAGTTGGCGGCGCCCACTCCGTAAATCGTGGCCACGAAGGCCACGGCGATGCCACGCCCTACTTCACCAATGTTGTCTAAGTGTTGCATGACTTGGATGAGGCCGAGGACCGCCCCGATAATGCCCACCGTGGGAGAAAAGCCACCGGCGGCCTCGAAGACCTGGGGGATGCGGTCTTCGTGCTCGGCCTGATTATCGAGTTCAAGTTCCATCATCTTGCGCAGTTCTTGGGGCTCGGTACCGTCCACAGCCAGCATCAGTGACTTGCGAAGGAAAGGTTCCTTGATGTTGTCGAGTTCGCGGTCGAGGGACACAATGCCTTCCTTGCGAGCCTTTTGCGCGAAGCTGGCGATTTCTTTGACCAGTTCCTGCGGGTTTCTTTGAGGATCGAAGAAGACATGACCCAAGCGTTTGACGCTAGCCAGCACGATGGGGAGGGGAAACTGCAACATGACGGCGCCGAGGGTGCCGCCAAAAACGATCATGGCGGCCGTCGGCTGGATGACCTGGGCAAGCTTCCCGCCCTCCAGCAACAGGCCGGCCAGAATCCCTCCGACGGCAAGCAGCAATCCACCCCAACTACTCTTATCCAAGTTCAGGTCCCCTTAGCCCTCGTCTTCAGACGGCTCCTCCGGATCATCCGGCTTCTCGGGTTCCTCGGGCTCCTCAAGTTGCTCCACCGGATTCTCTGAAGGTGGGACAACCAACTGCGGCCCGCGGAGCCGCCGGCGGTATTCGAAAGTCCGGGTTATCACCTCTTCGGCGGTTTCAAGAACAACGATTTTTTCGCCCGTGACGAGAGTGATGACGGTGTCGGGCGCATTCTCGATGAACTTGATGAGGTCCGAATTGACGACCAAGGGCCGGTTGTTGAGCCGGGTCAATCGAATCATGACCTGCGTATCCTGTGCCACCTGGGAGTTCAAAGACTCCCGTACGTGACAATATCCCGCATTACTTCATCGGCAGTTTTCCTCGAGTCATGCGGGGAAATTGGGCGTTAGAGGTGGTTATTTCGGCCCAGGCATAGAATTTTCACCTTTGCCGGATTCCGTTTGGTGCTTCGGCGGCGGTTTTCGCTACGAGGTCGCGCAGTTCCCGCCCGACGCGGGATACCACCTCCTGCCAATTCCCCATGGTGGATTGGCGAAACAGGCGCGCCGTGGGGTACCATGGGCTATCATCGCGTTCGAGCAACCAGCGCCAATCCGGCGAATTGTTTAACAGTATCCAGACCGGCTTGCCCATGGCCCCGGCGAGATGGGCCACGGAGGTGTCAATGGAAACCACCAGGTCGAGATGGGCGACAATTGCCGCCGTGTCGGCAAAGTCCTTCTGTTCATCCTGGAGATCGATTAAGTGCACACGGGGTCCCAACTGCTTCACCTGGCGAGCCGGCGCGCCCAACTGCAACGAGTAGAAAGTTGTACCTTCAAGGTTGGTCAACGGCGCGAGCTGTTCGAGCGGTATGGAACGCCAGAGGTCGTGAGGATAATTCGGGTTGCCACCCCAAGCCAGCCCGATGCGTAGCGAATTCCCTCGCAGCCGTTGCCCCCATGCCTCGACGTGGGCGGGGTCCGGGTTGACATAGGGGATTCTGGCCGGAATGGTGCTCAAATCCGTGGCGAAGGCCAGAGGCAGACTGAGCAGGGGACAGTGCCAACGGAACTCCGGGGGAGTCTCGCCCTCGCTGATGACTTGCTGTGCCCCCTCGGTGCTTGCCAGCAGGCGACGCAGCCTTTTCTGGACCCCCAAGACGACTTGCCCCCCCCGCGCCGCCACCAGGGGAACATACCGAACGCACTGCAAGGCGTCCCCTAAGCCTTGTTCGGCGTGCAGGAAAATGCCCGCGCCTTCCAAGGGCTCACCCTTCCATTGGGGCTGGGAAAACCTTCTTTGCGCGCGGCGAGCGCTCTCGCGATGTTCAAATTCCCCCCAGCCCCGCGCGAAGTTGCCCTCCGACAAGTGCAAGAGTCCCATGTAAGTGATGACCTCGCTGGAGCTGGGGCTTAAGGCGCGAGCGCGTTCGTAACACTCCCATGCTCCCGCCCGGTCTCCCAGTTGGGTGAGGGCAGTTCCCAGTCGGAGGTGCGCGATGTACATTTGGGGATCGAGCTTTACGGCACAACGGTATGAGCCTGCCGCGGCAGGTATGTCTCCGCATTTGACGAAGAAATAACCCAGGTCTACAGCAGTCAGGGCGGAATCGGGTTTTAGCGCGAAAGAGCGCCGGAAAGCCTGACTCGCCGCCACCAGATTATTCATGTCAGCTTGCACAATGCCCAGCGTGTTGTAGGTTTCGAAGCGGGCCGGATCGAGGGCCACGGCGTGTTCGGAAAGCCTGAGCGCCTCGGGCAAAGCGTCCAGTTGACGTAGAACAATGGCCAGTTGGCAGTATGCCTGCGGAGACCCCGGCGCGAGCGCGAGCGCCCGCCGGTAAGCATCGGCAGCAGCCCGCAAATTTCCCACCCGTTCCTCCGTCAGGGCGAGGTGGGTATGCGCTTGCGCAGACTGGGGACACAACTCTACCAAGCGCCGGTAATGACCAAGCGCTCGTTCCAGCTCACCCTGGCCCAGGCAGGACTCCGCCAAGTTGTTCAGCACGGCCGGATCGTCGGGATGGAGGGCCAGAGCCTCCCCAAACAACTGACGGGATTTCTGATATTGGCCCGCTTCGAGAGCTAACAACCCCAGCCTATGGAGCGCCGGGGCGCACCGGGGGTCGGGCTTGAGAATCCCGTGGTAACGCCCTTCCCCCGGCCCCCTGGGCCCCGCAGGTTGATGCCTGATACCTTTTTTCCGAACCTTCCGGACTTGGACGTCAACCGACCGTTGCTTGGACACGGAATGACCTCACGCAAAACGCCAAGCCGCGTGGGCGGCGCGGCGGAGTCGCAAAAGCCGGTGGAAGGGTACATGGCAAGCCAGCCAGAGGTGAGGATTCTCTTCCTTGACCGGCGGGCGCAGTGCCCCGCCCCACTTCCTCAATATCTCGCTTTTGGGGAAGAAACTTTAACCGGTGGCGGTGAAAGAGGCTATTCGGCTGCCAAACCCGCGAAAAAACACCACGCCCTTTAAGCTTTTGCAATGCGTGCCGATAGGGGTCATTGGACTGAGAAACGGTTCCGTCCGTTGGAAAGAAGAACCATCGGCCCCTGCAAAGGCGCTGCGTATGGCCTACGTTCTGCGGCCCAAGACGGAAACCCGATATGAGAGGAGATTCTTATGGCACTAAGCGTTTTAAACAACATCCCTTCCTTGGTAGCCCAGAACCAGTTACAAGTTACCGGCAACAACCTGCAAAACACCCTGTTCCAATTGTCATCCGGCTCGAAGATCAACAGCGGGTCCGACGATCCGGCGGGACTGTCCATCGTCAACGGGTTGCAGGCCAATATTTCCGCGCTCACCCAGTCGTCCCAGAACGCCACGGACGGCGTGGGCCAACTGCAAGTCGCGGACGGCGCGCTTTCCCAGGTCACCACGCTGCTCAACCGCGCCGTAACCCTGGCGACGGAAGCTGCCAACGGCGGGCTGACCACCGCCCAGTTTTCCGCGGTCACCAATGAATATGGCTCGATCACCTCAGAAATCAACCGCATTGGCCAAGCCACGAATTTCAACGGCACCCAGGTCTTTTCCTCCGTGAACGCCGCCAATCCCAACCAGGCCGTCACCACGGCCACCAGCGCCCTGGGGGTAAATACTGCTTTGACGGCGGGAAACACGACGACGGTGCAGTTGGGGAATAACGCAGCTTACACCTACACGGCAGGAGCCTCCGCCACCACTCTCCTCGGGACCGGCACAGGAACGACGGCTAACACCGGTATCGTTAATGGCAAGACAATCAGTATTACCAATGGCGGTGGTACGGTTAATTTCACCGCCGGCCCGCTAACCTATACGGGGGCCACCCCCACCACGGCCGCGACAGCGACCACACTCAACGATAACATCACGGTGGTCAGTGGTGGCAGGACGACGACTTACGCCGGGGGCGCGATATCAACCGTGGGCGCCTGGCTGAGCGGCTTCAACACCGCCGCCGACGCCGCGGGTTCGGGTCTTACGGCGTCCCTCAACGGCGGCGTACTCCAAATCCAAGGTACTTCGTCCATCACCTCCGTTACCCAGAGCGCCGCCAACACCACCGACTTTGGGGCGCTGACGAATAACCCGCTGAACTACGTGGGGACCACCGCTACGGCTAACGCGACAGCGGCCACAGCACTCAACGAGAGCCTCACGATTGTCAATGCTGCCGGTACGACGACTTACGCGGGAGGCGCAGCAACCGTGGGTGCCTGGGTGACCGCCTTCAACGCCGCTGCCAACACCGCGGGTTTTGGTGTTACGGCGTCCCTCAACTCCCAAGGTTATCTGCAAGTCAATAGTACTTCGGCCATCACCACCGTTACTCAAGGCGCCGGCAACACCACCGACTTTGGTACGCTGGCGAAAGCCGGAGACAACGTGGGCGACCTCATAAACCAGATCAACACCAGCGGTTATGGTCTGACGGCGTCCATCAACGGGGCCGGTCAATTCCAGGTCACCAGCTCGAATGGCGCCATTTCCGCCACCAATAACAACACCACCTCCACCTTGGGCACGGTGGCGGCGACCAATACCATCCAGGACCTGATCAACGGGATCAACGCCAGCGGCCTCGGGGTAACGGCGGCTTTGGCGCCGGTGACCAACGCCAACGAAATCGTTTCCGCTAATGCGGTGACGGCCGGCGGTGTAATCACGGCGGGTGGCACCCTGACACTTAACAGCGGCACGGCAACGAATGGTGTTTACCCCAATACGTTTACTTATACCGCGACGGCTGGCACTACGGGTAACATCGCGGATCCAGTCGCCGGCACGCAGGGCAATAACACCGTGCAGGGCCTCATCGATGCCATCAACAATTCCGGCACAGCGTTTCACGCCTACATCGACGGCAGCGGCAAGCTGGATATCACTGACGGCACATACAGTGGCAACATTACTACCGCTGGAACTCTCGCCGGCGCGGGTACCCCTGGCGCCTTCACAGCGGCGCCGCAAGTACAGCAGTTGGAGATCACCGATTCCCAGAACCGGGGCAACCTTGCGGTGCAGAGTAATGATGCCGTGCTAGGGTACGTTGGGAATACGGGGGGCAACCCCCTGAAGGGTGGCAACGCCGACGCTTTTATTGCTCCCGGGACAGCGACCGGGTCCAGCGGGGCCAGCGTTTTCATCAGTGATGGCCAGGTCTCCAACGCCTACAACACCATCAAGGTTGCCATCGGGGCGCTCTCGGCCAATCAGATTGGCACCAACACCACCACCCTGCTAGCCCAAAACCTGGGTACGGCGGCGGGTGCGTCCACGGCGCTGGGAGTTATTAATACCGCCATCTCGGACGTGGCCGCCATGCGCGGCACGATTGGCGCCGGCGTTAACCGGTTGAATTCGGCCACCAATGTCATCAATACCCAGATACAAAACCTGACTTCCGCCCAAAGCTCCATCCAGGACGCGAACATTGGACAGGTGGTTGCCAACATGTCCAAGTATCAGGTCCTCGAGCAAACGGGCATTTCGGCCCTGGCGCAATCCAACCAGAACGAGCAGGCGGTCCTGAAACTGCTCCAGTAGTAGCACTTGGGAAATTCCTGACGGAGGGGGCCATCCCGGTCCCCTCCACAGTTTTCGTCTGGGGCACGGGCGTCCCCCCGTGTCAAGTCATGGCCAAGACCCCGATAGATCGAGGCAGGTCGGCCATGCCACAATAGATGGGTGAATAGACTTGAGTATCTCCCCCGCCCAAATGGTCCTGCAACTCGCGAGCGCGGAGGGCCCCGCACTGTCGCGGCGCTCCACCCCCGCCTCGGTTGCCGGGGCCGCCCAGGCGGTGGAATCCCCGGCCGTTCCCTCCCCCCAGTTCAGCACCGACATGCGGGTCGATGACCAGCACCAGATTTACTACGAGTTTGTCGATGCCAGTACCGGGGACGTGATGTTTGAGATTCCCCCGGAGGCGCTTCGCGAGATTGGGGAGAGTCTTAACCTGCCCGTGGCTGCGGATGCAACTGGCCACAGTGTTGATGTGAAGTCGTAAGCTGCAGTGGCGGGACGTACAGTCGCCCACAGCGCAAGAAGGTGTGAAGAAGTAAACAATCTCACGCAAAGACGCAAAGGCGCAAAGTTTCGAAGTCGACAACTGCCTTGTTTTCTTTGCGACCTCTGCGCCTTTGCGCCTTTGCGTGAAATGTTTGTCCGACCAGGAATTATTCCCACAGACCCTACGGGCTGTTGCCCATCACTCTCAAGGGAATCACAAAATTGCCGATAAGATAGCTGTCCGGCGCTCCACTGCCTGGGCCGCGCGCCGCCGAGGCGCCAAGGAGATGGGGAATGAGTACTACGGGTATCAGTTCGCTTCTGTCCAGCTTGAATCCCAGTACCAACGAATCGCTGGCCGAGCTCCTGGGGGAATCCAGCACGTCCAGTGCTACGAGTTCGAGCACTTCGGCGGCGATCCAGGACGCCGTGAATGCCATCCTGAACTCCGCCACCAATACTTCCGGGAGTGGCATTGACGTCACCTCGACGGTGAACGCCATTCTGCAAATCGACGCCCAACCCGAGGTCAATCTGCAAAGTCAAGTGACGGCCTTCGGCACCCAGACGTCCGCCCTGCAAACCATCCAAACTGACTTGGCGGCTTTGCAGACCAGCGTGCAGGCGCTGAACGACCCGGATGGCGCCTTTAGCCAGGTGTCGGTGACGTCGTCCAATAACGATGTGGTCAGCGCCGTGGCGGCGAACGGCACCACGGCGGGTTCGCACACCATCATCGTCTCGAGCCTTGCCACCACCTCGGCGGAATATTCTGCCCCCCAAACGTCGTCGACCTCCGCCCTCCCCACCGGCACGCTGGATATTCAGGTGGGGTCGAATACCGCGGTTCCCATCACCATGGGTACCGCCGGCTCGACCGACAATCTGAGCGACTTGGCGACATACATCAACAATCAAAGTATGGGTGTCACCGCCTCGGTCATCACGGACTCCACCGGAGCCATCTTATCGTTGGTCAGCCAGACTTCCGGCACGGCGGGAGCCCTGACGATTACCGACAACACGGGCACGACTGGCAGCGATGGGATGGGTTTCACCCAGGCTACCCAAGATGTCAATGGTAGCCCCGTCCCCCTGGGGACTGACGCCTCGCTGACGGTGGACGGTGTCCCCGTCACGAGTGGTAGCAACACGGTTACCGGGGTAATCCCCGGCGTGACCCTGACGCTGTCGGGGACGTCAAGCTCTCCCGTGACGCTGGCCGTTCAGCCTGACCTGACTCAAGTGTCCACGGCCATCAACAATTTCGTCACCGCCTACAACCAGGTGATGACCGACATCAATACCCAGAACACGGTCAGTAGCGCCTCCGGCTCGACGGCGCCCCCGCTTCTGGGAGACCCCTCTTTAGACCTTTTGCAGTCGCAGTTGCTGAACGGCGTCATTACCAGCATTACCGGGAATAACGGCCTGGTGAATCTTCAGTCGATTGGGATTCAGCTTCAGGAGAACGGCACGTTAACGGTGGCCAGCACGACCTCGCCGGACAGCATGGACCTGAATGACGCACTGAGCAATGACTTTTCGGCCGTGCAAAACCTGTTCCAATCGGCTGCTTCCTCGACCGCGGGCGTGGGTGTGGCCACAGCTCTCAACACCTCGCTCACTTCGCTCACCGACCCTACCAACGGCCCCTTGAATCTGGACATGAGCGGAATAAGCAGTGAGGTGACCGATCTCAACTCCCAGATCAGTGATTTTCAGTATCAGCTTCAGCAGACCCAGGCGCAACTTACGGCGGAATACTCCACCATCAACACGACGCTTGAGCAACTGCCTCAAACGCTCGCCTCGATCAACAGTCAACTTAATTCTCTCAATCCTCCGAATACAACGTCATGAAAAACCCTGCGCACACCTATCGTCAATTCTCCGTGCAAGGCGCCACGCCCCTGGGCTTGGTGGTGATGCTTTACGATGGCGCCATCGCCGCCCTGCAACAGGCGGTAACCGCCATCGAGGCCCACGACATTCAGAAGAAATGCGCCCATCTGAATCGCGCCCTGGCCATCATCGCGCAGCTTGAGGGTACTCTTAACATGGAACTGGGAGGCGAAGTGGCCCAGACCCTCAAGACCTTTTACCTGTATTGTCGCGGCCAGGCGATGAAAGCCAACATTGAGAACTCCCCGGAGATTCTCCGTTCGCTGATCGAGAAAGTCACGACCGTCCGCGAAGCCTGGCATGTGGCGGATCGCCGGACGTCACCTACCCCCGCTACTTCCGCTGGCGAAGAATCCCTTCGCGCCCCTTCGCCCGCAACCCCGGCTCGCGAAGCATCCCCTTACGCGTCTTCGCCCTCTTTCGAGCCGGGTTCTTTGCGACTGTCGGCGTGAGGAAGAAATCGCCCATACCGCTCATGTTCATAATTGTCGATGGATGGCTGCCGTGAGCCCTCCGCGGCTGGGAAAATCAAGCATTTTGGCGCGCCAGAACGCGCCCAAAACGTTTTTTCGTGAACTATAAAAGTGCTTTTTATCGTGACCAGAAATTTCATTTGGCCAAGCGATTTTTATCCGTACCAGAAATTCTATTACTTTGACGGTTAGTCCAAGTCCCGCTAGGCTCAATCTACAGATTAACAGCAACGGGGAATCTCGCAGGCGAGACTCTAACCTGTCTCTGATGGGGGAGAAGAGGACAAACGAACGATGAAAAATGTCGCACCGATAACCACGCTGGGCCTGGGTGCCGAGGCAGGGACACTTTTGAGCACACGCATGTTTTCGGCAATTAGCCAAAGGAGGAGGATCATGAGATTTTTTGTGAAAAACCTGGCAGTGATTGCTCTTGGCTTTGGGTTGGCCTCGGCTGGTCGCGCGCAGACTACGCCTGCCCCGCCTGCCGCGCCGGCGACTGGCCAGGCGGCCACGACACCCGCCGCACCGGCTGCACCGGCCGCTCCGGCAGCCCCAGCAGCGTTGCCAACTCCTTCCATAACGGGACCGCTGTCGGGAATCCCACCCCTTGTCTTCGACGCCGGACCTATTGGCAAGCTCTCCGTGAACGGTATTGTCAGTGGCTTTGGCATGGCGCAGGGCGACCACGTTCCGGGTGATCGAGACGGGCAAGCGGATCTGAGTAACGGGATGGTGTGGATTCAAAAGACCGACGGGTGGTTGCAGTTCTACGTGCAGGCGGGCGCCTATAATCTTCCGTCCCTGGCGACACCATACGTTTCCACCAGCACGACGTTGACCAACTTATACGGCCCCGTACCAGTCGCCTATTTGAAGCTGCAGGCGGGGAAGAACGCCTCCATCCTCGTCGGCGAATTGCCGACGCTGATTGGCGCCGAGTACACCTTCACCTTCGAAAATATGAATATCGAGCGTGGCCTGTTGTGGAACCAGGAAACCGCCATCAGTCGCGGAATCCAATTGAACCAGACGATGGGCAAATACCTCACCGCCTCTTTTAGTTGGAACGACGGCTTCTATTCCAACCGCTACACGTGGCTGTCAGGTTCCTTAACCTACACCAAGGGGCCGCATGCCTTGTCATTCGTGGCGGGTGGAAACTTCAACGAGACGCCCTATCTGTCTACGGCCACCCCTATCCAAAACGACGGAAGCATCTACAACGTCATTTACACGTTTACAAAGGGGCCCTGGATCATTCAACCCTACTTTCAGTATACCGACGTTCCCACTAACATGAAGATCGGCATCACCCAGGGGGCTTCGACGAAGGGTGGTGCGATATTGTTGAGTCATGCCTTTAAACACGGCTTCTCGCTCGCGGGCCGCTGGGAATATATATCGAGCACTTCAGGCACCCTTTTTCAGGGTGATGGCGAGGGAGGAGAAAACGTACCTCTCAATCTGCTGTTCGGTCCGGGCAGTTCCGCCACATCGGTTACGGTCACGCCCACCTTTCAGTATGGAGGGTTCTTCGTTCGTGGGGATGTTTCCTGGGTTCATGCATTCTCGGCCACCGCGGGCGACACCTTCAGCCCCCTGGGCATGAGCAATGACCAGCCCCGAGCTATGGCGGAGATAGGATTTATTTTTGGCGATAATATAGTGAAGAAGTAACCTCCTCGATTTACTCCTCCTTGATCGCAGCACACGAACGCTTGCCGTGGAAGGCGGCGTCCGCTACGATGGTCGCTCAGGCTTTGACTCTGCGGGCCTGCGCCCGCATTGATCAAATCCCTATGGGATCGAATAAAACCAACGGGAGTTCCTTCATGGTGGCCCGTCTAGCACGAGCGGTACCACTGATTCTGCCGATTGTTTTCACCCTTCTTTCCCGCAGCGCCGGGGCGCAGCAGTCCTCACTCGATATGATTCTCGATTCGCTGGCGGGCGCCCACAGCATCCGGCAGGTGGCCATTTCACCCGATGGCCAGCGTGTGGCATGGGTGGAAGGCACGGGCGCCTCCGCGCGTGGAATTTTTGTTTGCACGCTGGCGTCGCCCGCTTCCACCCGGCGTCGCATCACCGCAGGCAGCGGCGACGAGGCATCAGAAGAGCAGGAAATCGCCTGGTCTCCGGACAGCCGCCAACTGGCTTTCTTGTCGAACGCTCAGACGCCGGACCAGTTGCAGCTCTACGTGTCCAAAGGCATGGGCGGCGAGGCGCGAAGGCTGACCGATTTGCGGGGCTCGCTCCTCGCCCCCGCCTGGTCCCCCGACGGCAAGACGCTGGCGCTGCTTTTTACCGAAAACGCTCCGCGCCTGCCCGGACCGCTGGAGCCCATGTCGCTTCCTTCCGGGGTGATTGGAGGGAAGGTCTATGAACAACGCCTGACCACGGTGGATGTCGCCACGGGGCGCACTCGCCAACTTTCTCCCGCCGACCTATACGTTTATGAATATGACTGGTCGCCGGACGGAAAACATTTTGCGCTGACCGCAGCCCACGGCGCCGGCGACGCCAATTGGTGGGTCGCGGGAATTTACACTCTTCAGGCAGACTCCGGGGAGATGAAATTGCTGTACAAACCGGCGCAACAAATCGCAGCCCCGCACTGGTCTCCGGACGGAAACAGTATCGCGTTCATCGGTGGGTTGATGAGCGATGAAGGGTCAACCGGCGGCGATGTCTTCATTCTTCCCGCCGCTGGTGGTGCGGCCCGCAACCTGACACCCAGGCTCCAGGCATCCATCGATGGTCTCGTTTGGCGGACGGGCGGAGATGAAATTCTCCTACTGGAAAGTGTTGATGGCGCGAGCGGCATCGCCACGCTCGACGTCCGGACCGGCAAAATCACCCCGTTGTGGCGGGGACCGGAGACCCTTTCCCTCGGCTGGTGGAATTTTGGCCTTTCAGTGGCGAACGACGGGAAGACCGGCGCGATGCTGCGCGAGACTTTTTCCGACCCGCCCGAGGTTTGGGCCGGGCCCATCGGGGCGTGGAAGCAAATCACCACGTCGCACCACGCCGATCACCCTGACTGGGGAAAGACCGAGAGCATCCATTGGACGAACGAGGGTCTTAATATTCAGGGCTGGCTCACCTATCCACGGGACTATGACCCGGCGCGGCGCTATCCCTTGCTGGTGGAAGTCCATGGAGGCCCTGGCGCCATGGCGCGCCCGGTTTGGCCCACCCCGCTCTTTGATTTCACGATTCTCTCCCACTATGGCTATTTCGTATTGCGGCCCAATCCTCGCGGCAGCTTTGGGCAGGGTGAGGCATTTGCGCGCGGTAATATCAAAGACTTTGGGTACGGGGACTTACGAGACATCCTCGCCGGTGTGGACTATGTTGTAAAACATTTTCCTGTGGATAACAACCGCGTTGGCATCGGTGGCTGGAGTTATGGGGGATATATGACGATGTGGGCCGTTACCCAAACCCACCGTTTCCGAGCGGCAGTTTCCGGGGCGGGCATCGCCAACTGGCAAAGCTATTACGGCGAGAACGACATTGACCAGTGGATGATTCCCTTTTTCGGCGCGTCGGTTTATGACGACCCGGCAGTATATGCGAAGAGTTCCCCGATCACCTTTATCAAAAATGTAAAAACGCCCACGCTCATTCTGGCGGGTGACCGTGACGGCGAGTGTCCAACCCCGCAATCATTTGAATTCTGGCACGCCCTGGAGACGCGGGGCATCGAGAATCGATTGGTGGTCTACCCCAACGAGGGACACGAGATTTACGACCCCGCGCACCGCCGCGACATTATGCAGCGCACCCTGGAATGGTATGACCGCCATCTGAAATGAACGGTGGGCGCGTGAGTGCGGGTGAAAGCCCCCGGTTAGGCGAGAGCACGTTTGTCCAAATTGCGATACGTTCTAAGCGGGGTGGCCTGTGGCTTCGCCGCATGCTCTGCGGAAAGGCTGCGCCTTTCCGTGGCGGGACCGCATTCATCAATCTGCCCTGCGCCGCCGGAAGGCTATACCTTCCGGCGGCGCGGAGGAGGTTTAGGGGNNCGGAAAGGCGGAGCCTTTCCGCAGCAGAGGGCGAAGCCCCGCCAATGGCCAGGACCGGTCGCTAATTTGGGCAGCCCTGATCCCAGCTACGCCCGCGGGATCCCGGCTTTCACTTTACGCCGCGCACCCGTTGACGATTTT
>PLWR01000626.1 GCA_003165615.1 Acidobacteriota bacterium
GTGTGGACTTGGTGGTCCAGGAAGGCGAGTTCGTGGCAGTGGTGGGCCCCTCGGGATGTGGTAAATCCACTTTGCTGCACATACTTGGGGGCCTCACCGGTCCCACCGACGGTCAGGTGTGGGTAGACGGCAACGATTTTCGCCTGATGTCTGACTCCGACCGCACGCGCTTTCGCCGCCATAAAATCGGGTTTGTCTTCCAGCGCTTCAACCTGTTGCCCACCCTTTCGGCGCGTGACAACATTGCCATCGCCCAGTACATTCAGGGCAACGGGTTCAACCCCCATCGTTTCCAGATCATCACCCAAATGCTGGGAATTGAGGAAAAATTGAATCACCGCCCCTATGCGCTTTCCGGCGGTGAGCAACAGCGGGTGGCGATTGCCCGCGCCATCATTTGCGAACCCAAAATCCTGCTGGCCGATGAGCCCACGGGCAATCTGGATACGGAGAACTCCCAGCTCGTGCTCGACATGCTGCGTGAACTCAACCGAACCTTCCGCCAAACCATCCTGATGATCACTCACAACCCGGAGGCCGCCGGGGTCGCGGACCGGATTATCCGCATGCGGGACGGGCGAATTATTTCCGATTGATTCTTCCCGCATTTCTGGCTATTTTTCCAAGTTGCGATCCATGGCCCCGAAGAAGGTAATCCCCGAACCCGCTGCCCCGTCCGCCCCCCCCCCACCGGGCAAGTCCACTTTGCGCAAGGTGGGCTCCAGAATCGAACTCGTGGTCACCCGCAGCATCTTCTGGGCTTACCAACGTGGGAGTTGGCAGTATGACGTGATCGTGATCGCCATTCTGGCCTTCATTTTCCTCTCCCCGCGATCATGGTTCAACGATCGTCCCACCTTGCAATTGACGGACTTGCGCCATCAGCAGGGCATCGTCGAGATGGGCCGCGTCAACAAGGACGTGCGCTATCTGGTGGATGCCCGATTGGTGGATTCGCTGAATCAGAAACCTGAGGACGCCATCCCCATTATCCTCAAGCAGCATCTGCAAAAGGCGTTTACCGTGAAATCTATCGATGTGGTGCGCGACCGCCACCAGGTCATTCTGGGCTATACTGTAATGGTGGAGCAATAACTCAGGCAGGGGCGGAAGTTTGTTCGCTGCCGGTATAGGCTGAGGCAGGTTTGCGATCTTATGAGGAACGCTTTCAAAATCTGGATGCGCGTGCTCCTGGCTGGCGCCATGGCGCTCGCGCTTGCCCCACCCTCGAGCGCCCGCAGAGGCAAACACCACACCGATCTCACGGATGCGCAAATTCTCTCGCGAATGAACGAGGCGTCCAAACGACTGAAGACCGTCTCCGCCAACCTGGAGTACACCAAGGTCACGGTGCTGGTTGACGACAAGTCAACGGAATCGGGCCAACTCTTCTTTCGCCACGGCAAGACCCCGGAAATTCGCATCAACATGCAAAAGCCCGAGAGCAAGATCATCCTCTTCAAAAAGAACCGAGGCGAAATCTACCTCCCCAAGATCAACCAGATTCAGGAATACGATCTGGAACAAAAAAGCGATCTGTTACAGCAATTTTCCCTGCTGGGCTTCGGCACGGATACCAACGAGTTAAAGAAAACCTACGATGTGAAATATATTCGGGAAGAGGACTTGGAAGACGACACCACCGCACTGCTGGAGCTCACGCCCCGCAGGGGAGGCAGCGCCGCGCAGATCTCCAAAATCCAAATCTGGGTGAGCGAAGAATCCTGGCTGCCCACCCAGCAGAAATTCTTCGAAAGCGGTGGCGATTACCTTATCGCGCGGTATTCCAGCGTCAAAGTGAATCTGCCACTGCCCATAGCCGCCTTTGAGTTGAATGCCCCCAACACCGCCAAACGCGTCAAGATGAATTAAACGATGCCCGGTTTCGTAGGGGCGGTTCGCGAACCGTCCCTGCTGCCCGCTTGCAGACTTTGTAGGGGCGGTTCGCGAACCAAGCNNAGCTTGTCCAAATTACGGTCCCGCCACTGCCCGATGACCTGCGGCTTGGCCGCTTGCTATGCGGCTTCGCCGCTTACTATGCGGAAAGGCTCCGCCTTTCCGTGGAGTGAGGACACCAACCAATCCCCTCCCCGGCGCCTGAAAGGGGAGCCTTCCGGCGGCGCGGAGGAAGAGAAAACACGCGAGATGGGCCGGAAAGGCGGAGCCTTTCCGCACAACGGGGCGGCAGAGCCGCATTGAGTGCGACAGTTTTCAGCTACTTGGGACAGCCTTGGTTCGCGAACCGCCCCTGCCCTCCCCAAAATCCTCGACCATCAGAACCGCTTGGCTTTGGCAGATTCCGGATTCCCAATTCCGGATTCCGGATTCCGATTGCAGGTCATGACTCGTCGTAGCCGACTTTGCCCCCCTGCCGAATCTGCTCGAGCTTTTTTAGGAACTCGTCGCGCTCAATTTTTCTCTGGTCGGCATTGCGAACCTTGTCCGTGACGTACCGCTGCCCCTTCATTCCCGAATTTAAGAGGGATTGAATCCAACCGCCAAGCTGCTTCGAAATGCTTTCCGTCTGCTGCTTCAGATTCCGAATGCCGGACTCCTGATTCCGGAAGGCCGGCATTTTCTCCAGCATGCACAGCATTGAGCGCACTTCCCCGGCTGAGCCCCTGGCGATATAAAGAAATGTGAGCAATTCTGGGTTTGTGCCTCGATCGAACCCTTCGGCAATGTTATTGGAAACAGAAACCGCCGCGCGCTCAATCTGATCTTTGAGGCTGTAACGCCCCCGAAATTCCGGCGCCCCGGTCATCTCATAGGTGAGAACGGCCAAATCAATGGCAAGCTGCCAAACCGGCAACTCCTCGAAGCGCTGGTATTTCATACCATTCTCCTCTGAGGGAACAGCTTGGCTAATTTCGCCGCAATTGATCCGCCTTTATGAATTTCGAGTCCGGAATTCGGAATGCGGAATCCAGAATCCGAAATTTGCTGGCGCAAGGGTAGCGGGGAACCGTCTCCACAGCAAGCAAGCGCGCCCTGGACCACAGGGCTCCGTCAAAGTCCACGACGTTCCCCGAAGGGGAACAAGATCATCAGCCGTAGGTGAAACCTGCGGACAACGAGCGGCAAGAAATTCGACCCCGCAGGGGTCGAACATCCCTCCGCCCCCCTTTCCACGGGTTTCACCCGTGGCTAATGACCTTCGGCCCCTGCGGGGCCGCCAAGCTGCGTCGACTTTGACGG
>PLWR01000558.1 GCA_003165615.1 Acidobacteriota bacterium
TGGCGGCCCCGCAGGGGCCGAAGGTCATTAGCCACGGGTGAAACCCGTGGAAAGGGGGGCGGAGGGATGTTCGACCCCTGCGGGGTCGAATTTCTTGCCGCTCGCTGTCCGTAGGTTTCACCTACGGCTAATGATCTTGTTCCCCTTCGGGGAACGTCGTGGACTTTGACGGAGCCCTGGCTGATCCCGCTTGGGGCAGCGCGTCGATGAGGCCTTGGTGATTCTAGCTCCTAACCTGCCAAATAGGTAGTGGCAACGCGCGCTCCTAAATGTCCTACAACCCATGCTAATTCAGGCACTTGCCGCAGATAGTAGTCTCCCTGGGGCGAATATGTCAAGGGCCTGGCGCTTGGCGAAGCTATTTGGAATGAATAAGTTGGAGAAAACTCTGGGCGCACGAAAAGGGCGGCGGCTGGGGAGATCTACGCTCGCTCCTCCGCCCTTCTGATATTCTCTCCTCGATTCTGGGCTGGATTCGAACCATACGTCCAAGCGACTTGTTCTCAAGGGATTATGGGCCTTTCAGGTTGCACGCCTGGGCACGCGCATAAATTAATAAAGATAAGCCTTGCAACCCACCGAAATGGCCAGTAGCCTTATATAGTTTGAGTCGGCGCCTCCGGCCGACTCTTAGAGCATCAAATACATTGGAGTGGTCATGGGTAAGGCAAAGGGTGTCGTCATTCAAGGTGTTCGATTCCGTCCCGGAGAAGTGGATTGGGAAGATGCACATAGCACCACGCGCGGGAAGCTTCCCGACTTTGATGCCATGCGCGAAGCCAACACCTTCGTGGGCTCCAAGATAACTTCCGCCGGCCTCGTCGCCAAGATTGGGAAATACCTCCTCGTTATCACCGAAAAAGATGAGGCACTGGAAGAATTTGACTTCACCCTGATTCCTCTCCACGCCAAAATCCAGCTTCGCTACCATTGACAACAAGTGGGCAGTGGACAGTCGATAGTGAATAGCGAGCACCACCCTTTTGTACTGCGTATTTGCTGACCTATGATCCCGCCCCCCCTTGAAAACGTCAAATCGGTGCTCCTCCAGGTTATTCACGACGGCATGGGTGCAGCCGATCAAGATTTACAACACACCTTGCTGCGGAAGTATCTGCTTCTGCTTCAGGAGAACAACACCTTGCCAGGCACGATCAGCTTTTACACCTCCGGCGTCAAGATGGTGGTGGAGGGCTCGCCGGTTCTCGACGTGTTGCAATCCCTTGAGGCCCGTGGAGTTCGACTGATCGTGTGTAAGACATGCCTCGACCATTACGGCTTGCTGGAAAAAGTCCGCGTGGGAATCGTCGGCGGCATGGGAGACATCATTGCGGCGCAGTCCCTGGCTGACAAAGTCATCACGCTGTGACCGTATCCACGAAATCGAACCCAAAAGACAGGCCGAATGGCCATCGCCTACAAATTCGTCCATTCTTCCACTGAAACCTCTCGTCCCAAGAGGATCTCGACTTCCCGAACCAGCGTACGAAGTTGGGGGACGGAGTATTCGGAATTGGAAGGAATTGCCAAGCGCTTTTGGGAGAAAACCATGAACTGGTGGCGAGTCACTGAAAAGGGGCCGTCAAAACCCAGCCTGCGAAGTTTGCGGATGAAGTCGCCGCGCTTACAAGGCGTCCACCGGCTCACGGGAGGGCTCCTTGTTCAGATCGATTCCCTGGAGTACTGGCAAAGGGTGTTTCAATTGGAGCCCCAACAGAATCCAATCCTCCAGCGTTGAACGCAGCTCGTTCTCACAATCGCGCAGTGACGTTCCGAAGACGACGACGCCCGGGCAGGGAGGGACGCGACCGGCATAGCTTCCATCTTCCAGCTTCTCGTAAGTAGCTTGCGCCAGGGCTTCTCCGACGTAATCACTCAGCACAAAACGTGGAGCCACACTGCACCTCCGCTTCTCACTTTAATTATACCTTTTTGCGGGATTCATTGCTCGCCAAGGGTCGACTTTCATTATTGCGCGCATCGCAAAGAACACGACGTATACAAGCCGAATTTGGGTTTGTCCGCGGTTTCATCAACTTCACACCATCTTGATCGGTGCAGTATCGGCAACCTGTATACACCTGATTGACCGACAGCGCGCTTGACAAAAAAGCTGCTGACAAAAAAGCTGCGGCCCGAGACAAGAATGGCAGTCCGCTGTCACAAGAACAGATGACTGAGGACTGAGGCACTCACCCTCAGGCTGGATACTGAATCCCATAAGCGACTTCCATCCTCGCCGTTCACAGGTTCGCCTTAAAGAACTCCAGAATCCGCTGGTCTCTGGCGGTTCGCGGAGCGTCTCCGCCAAAGCCGTGCTTCTGCCCGGGCTGCAAGTGAAATTCATAGGGCTTGCCGGCGTTGATGAGGGCGTTCAAGAAGTTGATGGTGTTCTGCATGTGTACGTTGTCATCTGAAGTTCCATGGAGAATCAACACGCGGGCCTTCAGGTTCGCGGCGGCCTCGAGCGGCGAAGAACTCTTATAGCCCGCCGGATTTTCACTGGGCGTGCGCATGTAGCGCTCGGTGTAGATGCTGTCGTAAAATTTCCAATCGGTCACCGGCGCCCCCGCCGAACCACACTTGAAGACGTCCGGCGCATGCGTCAGCGCGTAGAGCGTCATATACCCGCCATAAGACCATCCGCGAATGCCGAGGCGCGAGCTATCCACATAAGGCAGCGACTTCAGGTAATCAACGCCGGTCAGTTGATCTTCCAGTTCGTGCTTCCCCATGTTTTCAAAGATGGCGGATTCCCACGCGTGGCCGCGTCCCCACGAACCGCGATTGTCGAGCGTCCACACCAGAAATCCGTTTGCCGCCAGAAGCTGGTCGTAAAGGCTCTTGCCGTCCCATCGCTTCTGCACAAGTTGCTCGTGCGGGCCGCCGTAGACATCGACGATCACCGGATACTTTTTCGACGGGTCAAAGTCAGCGGGCTTCAACAACTGGGCATACAACGTCGCGCCGTCCGGAGCCTTTACTTCCAGGAATTCACGTTGACCTAAAACATAATCACCCAAGTGATTGGCGGGAGCATCGATGGTCGCGGCCAGCGTTCCGCTCGAATTCAGCAGACGGGCGATGGGCGGCGCATCGGGTGTGGAGAAACGATCAACCAGGAAGCGGCCCTCCGGCGATAGGTCGAGCGTGTGCGAACCCGACTCCGAAGTGATTCGCTCCATGCCGCTGCCGTCCAGGTGAATGCGATAAAGTTGCCGTTCGCGAGGGTCAGGATTGGTGGCGGAAAAGTAGAGCCAGTTTTCCTGCGGGTCCAATTGGAAAAGGGGAGCGTCCTGAAAGACCGGGCGGTCAAGCATCCAAGCGCCGCGGGTAATCTGCCGCTCGAATTTTCCGTCTGCCGTGTAAAGATAGACGTGCTGCCAGCCATCACGTTCAGAGACCCACAGAAACTCGCGGCCGCCTTTCAGAAAATGGGGAGGCTCGACGGAGTTCACCCAGTAAGGGTCGTGTTCGATAAATAGAACGCGGTCATTCCCCGTCCGTGGCGCCCAGCGATGCACGGCGACGTGGGTTTGCGCGCGATTGAGAGCCAGGAAGCAGAGGGACACACCATCCGGGGTCCAAGTGAAGGAGGGGCCGAAGTATTCCACCTGCTTGGGGTCAAGAGTTATCACGGCGGGTTTCGCGGTGGGATCATCCACCGCCACCACGCGCAGTGAGGCGAGAGGGTTGCGATCGCCGGCCTGCGGAAAGCGCTCGTGAGTCAAGCTGACGTGCGTTGCGAGGTAATCGGTGATGGGGTAGTCGGGTACAGGGCCATCGTCGAGGCGCAGGTAGGCAATGCGCTTGCCGTCCGGCGACCATTCATAGGCGCGCGCGGTGGAGCGGTTGGCAAGCTCTTCCTCATAGACCCAATCGAGCCGGCCATTGTAAACCGTGTCGCTCCCGTCGTGAGTGAGTTGCCGAACGATACCACTCTTCACCTCCACCACGTAGAGATCGTGCTTCTTCACGAAGGCAATCCGGTCACCCGCTGGCGAGAAAGCCGGAACTTCTTTCTCCACGCCATCATGGGTAAGCCTGCGAAGCGCGCCGGTTGGGGGATCGAGCAACCACAGATCGTTCTCTCCTCCGATCAGAATCGCGTCACCGCGGGGAGACCATTGGTAGGAACTGAGGTCGAGTTTCTCCTTCCCGACAGCAGGATTAAAGAGAACAGTCTCGGTGTGTTGCTCCAAGTCGTAGGCGCAAAGCATGGAAACATCCGCATGGACCCCCGCCGACGCGGGGGTGACAATGGGGGACTGCTCCGCGCCTCTCTCGAAGTCATTCCCGCGAAGGCGGGAATCCACCCGTTTCCCCGGCGACGACGGGCGAACGTAGGTCAACTGCTTTCCGCCCGGGCGCCAACTGAGCGCGGAGATTCCCGGCGCCACGATGCTTTCGGAATGAATAACGTCCTGGAGCGTGAGAGACTTCTGGCCGGTTTGGCCATTGTAGGGCCAAGCGGCGCTCGGCCCCACGCACGGCGAAGGCAGCCAGAGAATGAGTAATCCCAAAAAGAAAACGGTGACGCGTTTCAAATCAGCTCTCCTTGGAGGAAGACTCCGAAGCGTTCGGGGACATTGCCGCCAGCGTGCGATGCCCATTCTAACCGGGATTTCTGGTCCGTAATCGCTTACCTTCAACCGAAATCGCTGCGTCGCATAACCGCATTATTTTTCAATAATATCTACACAAACGATTTTTGACTCATTTATTTTCATAAACATCTACACAGACCCTGAAGCGGACATTTTTCCTACACGTGTTTTCAATAACTTCTACACACTGACCTTCAATTTTTATTCCCCTTTTTTTCGGTTCCATATCATCCGTTGAAGCGAACGTAGGGGCGGTTCGCGAACCAAGCTTGTCCAAATTACGGTCCCGCCACTGCCCGATGACCTGCGGCTTCGCCGCTTGCTATGCGGAAAGGCTCCGCCTTTCCGTGGAGTGAGGACACCAACCAACCCCCTCCC
>PLWR01000226.1 GCA_003165615.1 Acidobacteriota bacterium
CAACCCCCTCCCCGCCGCCTGGAAGGGGAGCCTTCCAGGCGGCGGGGAGGGGGAGAAAATGGGCAAACGGGGCCGGAAAGGCGGAGCCTTTCCGCACAGCGGGGCGGCAGAGCCGCATTGAGTGCGACAGTTTTCAGCTAATGGGGACAGCCTTGGTTCGCGAACCGCCCCTACGCGTTCTTATCGCAGCTTTAGAAGGGTTACCTGCGAAGTGTCATTGCCGGCGTGATCGAAGGAGATGATTCCTGACGCTCCGGCGAAGGCGGAGACTGTGGCCAGTGCGTCGCGCAGGCGGGCGCGGTTGGGGCCGGACTGGCGGAGCGACGCGGCGAGAATGCGCACAGCGTCGTACGCTTCGGCGGCCCCGATGCCGGGATCGGCGCCGAAGCGCTGGTGATAATGCCGGCAAAAGTCAGTGCGAGCTTGCAGGCTTTCCGGTGCCGCGGCAATCCACGAATTGGCATCTTTGTTCCCACACGTCGCACCATGCAACTGGATGGCTACGCTTGCGTCACCTTCCGCGGCTTTGCGGCACAAGTAGAGGGGCGCGGTGGGCTGCAACTCCCGCACCTTTTCGACCAGACCGCTGGCGGTGGGGGCGTCGGTCCAGATGACGACAGCCTGCGCACTGGAAAGTTCTTTCCGGGAAGTTGTTTCCGTAAATTGTTCCGGATCGACCACGATTTGAGTGGGCGCGACGGCATTCATCGCGTTTGCTGCTTTGATAAATTCCGCACCCCCCAGGCGGCCATCGTGGTCGTCCTGACTCAGCAGAACTACTCGCTGCAATTTCCTATTTAGATAAATATCGCGCGTAAAGGCTTGCGCCTGCGCCGCATCGGTGGGACCCAGGCGGAAGATCCAGGGCAAATTGATTTCGGTGGTGGTGGTGTCGCTGGAAAGCGTCAGGATGGGGACACCGATTTTGTTGCCCACCTGCTCGGCCAGATGCGCGGAGCCTCCTTCGGCGGAGGTGATGAGCGCCACGGCCTGATCCTCGAATATCAGGTGCACAATCTGTGCGGAGGCTTGGCCCCAGGGGCCGCTTTCGTCGCGCGTAACGAGGGCCAAGCGCGGGCTGGCGGGCAGGCGAGCGGCGTTGGCATCGTCCACGGCCAATTGCGCGGCGCGTTGCAGGGCTTCGCCCTCGGCTTGGCGCGGGCCGGTGAGAGGGAGCAGCAGGCCCACGCGGATTTCCGATCCGGCCAAATCATGGTCAGCTTCGCGGCCGGGACCGTTGTAGGTTACCGTATCGTGGTTGATGGCGGCGTAGGGAGTAATGCTCGCCTCCTGAGCAAGACCCAGAGGATCCACCACCAAGGCACAAAGACACAAGGCAGGCAGTAGGCAGATGGGCAGGTAGGCAGATAGGAAAGATTCCCACTGCCCACCTGCCCACCTGCACGCTGCCCTTCTACCGAGTTTTTGGTGTCTTGGTGACTTGGTGGTGATCATTTACTTGCCGCTAGCGCGGGCGGTGGCGTTTGCATGCTGGCGGTGGCGCCTTCGTGGCCGTGCTGGCGCGGGGCGAGCCAATACTCAAACTTGCCGTTCTTCACGCGCGCCAGGTTTACGGGGGCGAGGTTATTGAGCGTGTGGTCAAAGTATATCGTGCCGGTCACGCCCTGGTAGGTCTTCATCTGGTAGCTGCGAAAGACGTCCATGATGCGGCCGCGGTTGAGGCCGGTTTTTTCGATGGCGGAAATCAGAAGATTCATGCCGTCGTAGGCATAGGCCGCGTAGTCAATGGGCTCCTCGTTGAATTTCTGCCGATAGGCATCGCGGAAAGCCACCCATTTGGGGTCCTTGCGAGTGGGGTCAAGCGCGGAAGTGACGACGAGCCCTTCCGCCGCGGGTCCGGCAACCTCCAGCAGCGGCGCATGGGCGATGCGGCTGCTGCCGAACACCGGCTGATTCATGCCCATGGCGCGCATCTGTTTCAGAATCAACCCTGCTTCCGCAGCCTCGCCCCAGAGGACCACACCTTCAACTTTGGCGTCGCGCAACATCTGGAGTTGGTGGGTAAAGTCCTTGTCGCCGCGCTCAAATTTTACCTCCAGCACGGGCTGGCGGCCCATGCGGCGCGCCTCATCGTTGAATTTGGCCACGCCAATACGCGCGTAGCGCGTCTGGGTGCGAAGCACGGCAATCCGTTTCAGCTTGAGGGTCTTGAAGACGTAATCCGCCAGCGTGTAACCCTGCTGGCGGTCGTCGGGGAAGTCGTGGATCAGCCACGGAATGCGGGTTTCGGTCACCGTGGGGTCCGTGGTTCCCACGTCGACGATAGGCATTTCCAGTTTCAGCGTCACGCGCAGCGAGATGTGGCAGTTCTGCCCGTCCACGCAGCCGAGCATGGCCCAGCAGTTTTCGTTAAAGAGCATTTTCACCAGTTCGGCGGAAGATGCTCCCCACAGAGCCGATTCGTTGTGAATCTTCAGCGCATAAAGCTTGCCTTTGTAACCGCCACGGGCGTTCGCTTGTTCCAGGGCCAGTTGCGCGCCGTGGAGCTCGGGAAGGCCGAACACGGACTCGGGATTGTTCTCAATGGGGCTCATGAAGCCGATGTCGATTTCGGAAAGCTTGGCGGGATCGCCATCCGGGCGTTTGTCGGCCGCGCCGTGGTAGTCCAGGGTGTCGTCGCGGGTGAACCAGTCGTAATAGGGCTTGGTGAAGCGGCGATAGGGCACCGCCTCATCCGGCATGTTGGCGTAGCGGCCCTCCGGCTTCACCGTTTCATCCCGCTTGATGACGGCGTCTTTGGGAGTGTCTTCCGTGTCTTTGTACTGCTGGGCGGCCATGGGCACGGCCACGGCGAGCAGTAGGAGCGCGGATAAGATTGGTTTGGACATAGGTTGTACCTTGGTTCCACTTTGCCGGTCCCGAAGGGACCGAATATCATTAGCCGTAGGTGAAACCTACGGTTGACCATCGCGATAGCCCCCCGACTCCGAAGGGGTCGAATTCCTCACGGAAAGTACCTTTCATCGATTTCGATGCCATGATCGAGGAGCAACATCCTGTACTCCTCCTCAAATGTCACCTTGCGATGATGCACTTCTTGTCCCTTCACATACGCGATCAGGTCTGGCTCGTCATGAAGGGAGTGCGTGAATGCTCCGTATCCTTCCTGCCAGCCGGCAAAGTTGGGAAATACGGAGTACTCTTTAATCCAAGCTGAGGTCGCAACCTTGATGCTTTTCATCAAGTCTGCCAATGCCACGGTGGAATGCAGGCTCGACAGGATGTGGACGTGGTCCCTCACTCCGCCGACCCAAACGGGGCGGCAATGGCTGTTTTTTATCACCCCGTTCATGTACATGAAGAGGTCCTCCCTACGCGCATCTGAAAGTGTCGGCAGCCGGTCTTTGGTGCCGAACACGAGGTGGTAGAGAATCTGCGTGTAGGTGGACAACGTTCAACCCCTCCGGGGTTGGAAAATTGTTTGGTGCGACTCGTAACCGTAGGTTGCACCTACGGCTAATGACCTTGGGTCCCTTCGGGACCCCTCTAAATCAAGTTCGGCAGTCACCGACCGCCGCCACAAAACGCTAATCGTCCCTCACCCTACCGCCTGCTCCACCAGCAGACGCTCGTGGTGGTGGCGCGCGAACTTCACGATGCGCCCCAGGGTTTCGCCGTTGATGGCCTGGTCGGCGTCGCAGCGTGGACGTCCGGTGGCGAAGTCGGCGACTTCAATCATCAAGCCTTGCGCCCCAAACTCCAGCGCCGCGCGGCTGGCGGGCTCCACCATGGAAGCGACTCCCGTGGCGTGGCTGGGATCGACGATGACGGGCAGGAATGTGTTCGCCAGCACGGCGGGGATGACGTTCAGGTCCAGCACATAGCGTGAGTATTCTCCGGCGGCAAAGGCCTTGATGCCCCGCTCACAGAGAACAATCTTGAGGTTGCCCTGCTTGGCGATGTACTCCGCCGCGCCCAGCCACTCGCAGAGGCTTGCGGCCATGCCGCGCTTGAGCAGCACGGGTTTGCCGGTGCGCGCTACTTCCGCCAGGAGAGTATAGTTTTGCATGTTGCGCGAACCGATTTGAAGCATGTCGGCGTATTCGGCCACCTGCTCCACCAGGCGCGTGTCCATGACTTCGGTGACGATGGGCAGGCCGGTTTGCTCGCGCGCGATGCGCAGGATGCAGAGTCCCTCCACCCCGGTTCCCTGGAAGTCGTGGGGGGAGGTGCGAGGTTTGTAAGCGCCGCCGCGCAGCATGTCGGCCCCGGCGCGCTTTACGGCGTGCGCCACGGCGAGCGTCTGTTCGTGGGTTTCCACCGCGCACGGGCCGCCCATCACCACCGGGCGGCCGTTGCCAAAGCGCACGCCACGCACTTCCACCACGCGGGTCTGGTCCTCGCCGTATTGCGGGTTGGTTTGGCGGCAGAGAAGTGGCGCGATGCGCGGCAGATCTTCCACGGTGAGTTGTCCGGATATTTTCATGGTCATTCCTTGGGAGCTGTCAGCCATGCCCAACGTTGATCCCGGTACGAAATAGTCGCGCGGGATGTAGCGCTGACGTTTAGGTCAGCACTCACAGGCCGGCCTGACGGCCGGTGTTGCCTGGCCATGCCGGCCTGACGGCCGGCATGGCACTCGCGTGCCGACCTCAAGGTCGGCGCTACGTCACTTGCCGGCGCCGCGGTCGGAATCAAAAATCGCCATGGCTTCCATCTCGATCAGCAATTCCGGGCGGCACAGTATTGCCTGGATGCCGGTGGAGGCGGGCAGCGGGTCCAGCCCCTGCTCCTGGAAGAATTGCGTACGTTCTTCGTTGAAGGCCTCGTAGTCACGCTCGATGTCGCGCAAATAGCAGGTGGTGCGGACGACGTCTTTCCACGTGGCGCCCTCGGCTTTGAGCAGCTTCGTGATGTTCTCGTATGTCCGCTTGGTCTGGGCGCAAAAGTCGCCGAGGTGGATTGACCGTCCCTGGTCATCGATGCTGGCCGTGCCCGAGATCAGCAGAATGGTGATGCCTTTGATATCCAGCCGCAGTCCGCGGGAAAACGACGACGGCTTGGCGTAGTGGTAGGCCTCGTTTAAAGCGTCCGGAGCACTAATTCGTTTTTTGGACACGATCTGTTCCGAGGTCTCCGGATCGACGAGAGTTTGTGGCCTTGGCATAAAGTTGAGTCTCCTTTTGAATATTGCGAATCCCGTGGCTCAGCCCCTGGGCTGTCGCCACCCAAATGTCTTCTCCCTGAAAATCCATGTTGATAACGTAGTTGTGCGCGAGGGCGGTGGGGGTTGCGAGCTTTTCTTTCTTTCCGTCCGGCCAGGTAATGGTGATTTCCCCCTGGTCCTTTTGTTTTCCGGGCCAGTAGCTGACCCAGGTGTTGGTGGTGTAATCGAGCATGCTGAGCCCCTTATCCGTGCAAGCCCACACTTCATTGCGACGCGATTTGGGAGCATTGATGAAGTCAGAAGCCAGGCCGCTGTCCTTCGTCAGGTAGTTGTGCCAATTGCGGCCGTCATAACCGCTCAAACCGAAATAAGTTGATGCCCAGATCATCTTGGTGTCCGGGTTCCAACTGACGTTGGAGACAATGATGTGGATGAGACCCTGATTCCTGAACAGGACGATTTCCATCTCCTCGTCCGGGTCGGTATAAGGTTTCCAGTAATTGCCCTGCACGTCGTATTCGAGTAGCCCGCCGCCCCAGATGGCAAAATACATCTTGTTTCCCGCCGGGGCGATACCATAGGCCCAGGGCTCGTGAAATGGCGCGTTCTTCTCGCTCCAACTGGTCCACTCTCCATTCAGGGTGTTGTAGCGGCTGACCCCTGCGGTGGTGGCCACCCAGACGTAATGGTCCACGACGGCAATGCCGTAGCAGATGTCATTCAGCAGGCCGCTCGACAGGTTGGTGAAATTTTCAAAGCGGCCGGCGGAGAAGTGGCTGACGCCGCCGAAGGTGGCAATCCACAAGTCGCCGTTGCTCTTGTCCACGGCAATGCCCATCACGGCGCGGTGGGTCAGACCGTCCGCGGGCCGGTAGACTTTCGCCACCTTGCCGTTTTCGATCAGCACCAGGCCGTCTTCCGTGCCTGCCCACACGCGCTCGCCATCCACCGTGACGCAGAAAACCTTGGCGTCGGGCATGCCATTGGCCGTGGTGAAGTTTTCCCATCGCGTGATGAGATGCGGGCGGTCGGCGGCGGAGGAGAAAGTGCAAGGCAAAAGGCAAAAGGCAAAGGTCAAAAGGCAAAAGTAGGAAATACGGGATTCGGGACTCGGGACTCGGGACTCGGGAAAACCTGTATTCGACCTGCTGTATGCCGTATTCCGTTCTTGCTTTTCTTCCCGATGTGCTGAACCAGAATCTATTTGGGTCATGGCTGTTTGTCCTTCAGTTTTGCCTTCTAATGATTGAAAGATTCACCACAGAGACACAGAGGCTCACAGAGGTCGGACACAGAGAAAAACCGGAGGGCCAATATCCACAATCCCTGCGCCTCTGCCGTGAGCCCTCTTCTCCGTGTGTATTCTCTGTGAGCCTCTGTGTCTCTGTGGTGAATTCGTTCTTCTCTGTGTGTGTGCTCTCCGTGAGCCTCAGTGTCTCCGTGGTGAATTCGTTCTTCTCTGTGTGTGTGCTCTCCGTGAGCCTCAGTGTCTCTGTGGTGAATTCGTTCTTGCCCCGGTTGCGGGCCACCCTCTGCGGCCGCGGCGATCGAGGGAAGTAACTTCAGATTCCAGATGCAAGATTCAACAATCACATATCACCAATCGCAAATCACCAATGCTTAGAGCGTCTTCAAATACTCGACAAGATCGTTAAGCTGCTCTTTGTTCATGTCCGACGTGAGGCCGTGCTTGTTACTGTTGTTAAACACGGTCCAGATTTCTTCCAGCGTCAGTGCTTCGCCATTGTGCATGTAGGGCGCATCCTCGTAGACGCGGTCGAGCTGGGGGATGTCAAACATCCCATTGGTGTCGTACTTCGTCGCCGACCCCACTTCCGTGCTGTAGCGGGCGGTGTAGTGGGTCTCGGCGGGGTGGCACGTGTCGCAGCGGTTTTGCACGGGGATCACGCGGCCATCATTGGTGTATTGACGGTAGAACATGGTTTTGCCGCGCTCCTGCGCTTCGGTCAATTGCCCGTCGGCGGCCAGATGCCGGTTGGGCGCGAGCGGAATGTAATTCAAATAAGTGAGCAGTGCTTCCAGATCCTGCGTGCCAAATCCCTCCGAGCGGAAGAAGTATTTGGCGATGCGTGGGCCGCATTGGGTGGCGAGGTCGGGATTCTTGCCATTCCACTTGTAAGGTGCGGTCTCACGAATTCCCCGCAGGGTGCGATTGGCCACGCGGTCGCGGCCCAGTTGCGGAGTCTCCAGATTCCACGCAAGTCCGTCCAGGTGCGAGTTGGGATGGCAAGTGGCGCAGGCGAACTGCCCCTGAAAGCAGAACTTTGCGGCATGAAACATCTGCTCGCCGCGCCGCATCAGCGTGATTTCCCTGGGGCCGCCCAAATCGATGGTGGAAGCCACCTTCGCTTGCGCCAGGTCCACGACGGTTACAGAATCGTCCAGGCGATTGGTGACGTAGGCCCAGCGGCTGTCCGGCGAAACCACCACCGAAGTCGGATTGTGGCCGGTGGGCAGGCGCTTCACCACGAAGGTGGCGGCAGAATCGAGGCGGTTGGCAATCACTTCCGCAGGCACTTGCCGCAGCCGCTCGGCCAGGCGTGCCGTATCCAGAATGGAAACCACGTCAGCGTCGGAGGAGGTCACCAGGGCGCGGCGGCCGTCGGGCGAGAAGGCCACGCCCGCATTGGTGGCAAAGTAATAATCGATGTCGTCGAGCACTACTTGGGTGACTTTTGACTCCGCTTCACCCACCGGCGCATTGAGTGCGGGACGAATCACCGCCATGCCATGGGTTATCATCCATCCCTGAGGAACCTGAATGAGCGGTTCCAGGTTCTTGGGGCGCATCAATGGGACGAGGAGGTCTCCGCCCTGTAGCGGCGGTCTCTGACCGCCGATTCGTCGATCGGAGAGCGATGCCCCAGTCCGTCGATCGGAGATCGACGTTACCGTGGGCGGCGCTTCGGCGATGTGGCGCAGTTCAATGGCGCCGGGAATCAAGATGCGTTCCGCCACCACCTGCCTGGCCGTGTCGAGCGAGAGCAATTCGGAAACCGGCGGCTGATCGTACGGCCCCAGGTGCGGCAGAACGTTGGAAACGTAAACCCGCCGGCCATCGCGCGAAAGCGCCATCTGCTCCGGATATCGATGGGTGACGAAACGCTTGATTTCCGCGCCTGAGGCGAGATCGATCAGCGAGACGCTGTCGGCNNCGAGATCGATCAGCGAGACGCTGTCAGCGATGCTGTTGGCAACGTAAAGAGTCTTGCCGGGGCGATCGGTGACCAGACCCACCGGTCCCCAGCCGGTTTTCAGCGTGCGCTTCACCACAAACGTGGCGGCATCGACTTCGCTGACCGTATCGCTCCATTCGNNAACTTCTTGCCGTCGGCGGAGAGTTTGATTTCAACGGGCGTCAGATACGCGGGCTCTGCCGGCGTCGCAGCTTGCGGATTGATCGGCGCAGCCAATGGAGAGGGAATTCGGGTTGACAGGACTGTGCCTAGTACGAGGCTGGCTGTAATTAGCCAAACGCTCCGTTCATGGCGATTCTTAGTGCTAGTTTCCATCTTATTTCCAGATTTCAAAGAAAAGATTCACCACAGAGACACNNCTGTGTCTCTGTGGTGAATCTTTTTGCATGTTGTTTATAAGCTTCCATTGATGTAACGGTGTATACCGTCTTTCACCGCCGGCACATTGAAATTAATCAACAACCCGAGCTTGCATCCCGATAATTTAAGGTACGTGATGATTTGGGCCTCATGGATGGGCGCCAGTGCGTCGACCGACTTGACCTCGACGATCACGGACGCCTCCACAACGAGATCGATCCTGTATCCACATTCCAGTTTGACCAGCTCATAAACAAGGGGCAGGCCCTTCTGCTGCTCTACCCGCAGGTTCTTTTTCGTCAACTCATATGCCAGGCAATGTTCATACGCAGATTCCAGCAATCCCGGGCCGAGAGCCTTGTGAACCTGGATGGCGGCACCGATGATGCTTTCCGTGATGCCGTTCAGCCGGGCTCTTTCTGTCATTGATCAATCCCCTTGCTGCACGCAAAGTTGCGGGGTTCTCTCGGAAAATCCAGGAACCGGTTCACCACAGAGACACAGAGGCTCA
>PLWR01000108.1 GCA_003165615.1 Acidobacteriota bacterium
AGAAGGCGAGTTTTGAGACGGCCTCGCCGCCTGGAAGGGGAGCCTTCCAGGCGGCGGGGAGGGGGAGAAAATGGGCAAACGGGGCCGGAAAGGCGGAGCCTTTCCGCACAGGGCGGCAGAGCCGCATTGAGTGCGACAGTTTTCAGCTAATTGGGACAGCCTTGAGCGCCGACCGGAACTTGTCCCGAGACAGGGTCGGGAGGGCGGCACGTTCGATTGTAGCGCCGACCGTGAGGTCGGCAGGCGCATGCAATGCTGGCCGTCAGGCCGTCATGTCCGGGCAAAATGGGCCGTCAGGCCGGCCTGTGAGTGCTGACCTCAAGGTCAGCGCTGCATTGGGTGCTGAACTGAAGTCCAGCGCTGCAGCGGACCGGCAATCGCCGCGGCGGGAAACTTGCGAAAGCAACCCTGAATCCGGAAATGTTCATGATAATACAGGGACTTATGGGCCTTTGCTGATTTTTCGTCAAAAAACCAATCCCTTGAAATCAAACAAGTTAGTCGCCTCAAGTTCCCGCCGGGCAGACCTGAAAAAAGATACTGAAATGAAGGTCCATCAGGAAAAGTCCTTTAGAATCAACCCGATAAGACAAATTGTCGGCGCCACTTCCCAACTTCCGGAAATGTTCATGAAAACAAATGGGTTGGTCAATAATCAGGGCGCACGCAGGGCGACGGGCAGAGCCGATGGTTATTTCCCCCAGTGTGACACACTTTCCCGTATCGATTATCGGCGGGATCGAGATGCGAAATGAATGAATGAATGAATGGATGAATGATGCGGAAGACCAAGTCCGAGCGCGCACGGTCAATCCCAAACTGACGCGCCCCCCCATAGGCGTTAAAATAGGGGCGCTACGACGCAGATTCAAGCCCCGGAAGGGGCGACATAGTGTGGCCCACGGCGAAAGTCGTGGGAGTACGCGGGCAAAGTAGCATGTGAGCCACGGTAGTGGCGACATAAGATTTCCGCTCGGTCCGTCCTGATTATGTTGCCCCTGCCGGGGCTCGAGAAGCATTTCCACTTCTCTTTTTCCCCACGGCTTTCGCCGTGGGCCACATTATGCCGCCCCCAAGGCGGGCTTTCGAGCTTGCCGGACAGTTTCTTTAACGCCTATGACGCGCCGCCCACAGTCCCCCGCTTCGGTTATCGGCGAGGTCAGGTGGGAACATGAATCAAATTGATGCGTCCGAAGTCCGAGGGCCAAAGTCGGAAGGGCCGCCTCGCCATTCTCAAACCGGAAATCGAGAGCCGCAGGTATTCAAATCAAGATTCACAATTCAAGATTCCGGATTCCGCATCTAAGGTCGAAATCCAAGATTCAAGATCAAAATCACCCGATCACCGATGGCCCGATCCCCGGCAAGCACCCTGCCGTTCAAATTCTGCATCTGGGTTATACTGAACATGGAGGATATTCTGACGCCTTTGAAAGCTCTGGCCCTGATTTCACGAACCGTTCTTCTCGCTGCCCTGCCCTGCCTGATCGCCCCCGGCTTGTATTCTCAGACCTCCGCGGCGCCGCCCGATGACGTGGGCGCAGAAGCTCTGAAGTTCACCGCTATTTATGGCGCCCTTGAGCACAACTACGTGGAGCCGGTTGATCCCGACCATGCCATCTTCGACGGCGGCATTCGCGGCATGCTGGCGGCGCTCGATCCCTTCTGCGCATTTCTGGACCGCGACCAATTCGAACTGATGAAGCAGCAGGCGCGCGGGGAGTCAGTGGGATTTGGCTCGATTCTCTACGTCTCGGCTAGAAAAGTACTGATCTTGCAGACCACGCAGGGATCGCCCTCTTTTCGCGCCGGTCTCGGGCCCGGAGATGAAATCGTCGCGATCAACGGCGAGCGGGTCGCGCGGCTGGATTTACAATCCTTAATCGACCTTCTGAAAAGTTCACGCTCCAAGCCGGTAATTCTCGGAGTCATCCACCCTGGCCGACTGGTGCCGGAGGACTTCAGCCTGCGCCCCGCTGAGGTCGATCTGCCCTCGGTTGACAAGGCTTTTCTTTGGTCCCCCGGCATCGCTTACGTGCACATTGCCAGCTTTGAAGGGAAAACGCCGCTGGAAGTGGCGACCGCACTGGATGGAATGGACGCCCCCCACCTGAAGGGGCTGTTCCTCGATCTGCGGGACAATCACGGCGGCATTGTGGATTCCGCCGCGACCGTGGCCAGCCTTTTCCTGAAGCAGGGTGACGTGGTCCTGACCACGCGCGGGCGCAAAATGCCGGAACAGGTATATCACGTCCCCTCCATGCCCAAGCACTACGACTTCCCCATCGTCACGCTGGTCAACGGTGACTCCGCCAGCGCCGCGGAAGTCCTGGCGGCGGCGCTCCAGGAGCACGACCGGGCGGTCATTGCCGGCGTTCCAACTTTCGGCAAAGGCGTCGTTCAATCGGTGGAGGAACTGGGTGAGCAGACTGGCCTGGCGATTACTGCCGGCCAATATTTCACGCCCAGCGGTCGGTCCATTCAGCGCCCCCTGCCCGGCACGGCGCTGACCTTCGCGTCTCTTTCGCGATCGGCCATGCCGGAGAAGAAGGCAGCGGAAACCACCGCCGGCACTGACCCGGCCCGTCCCACTGCCGCCATGTTTCACACTGACAGCGGCCGTCCCGTCACGGTCGGCGGGGGCGTCACTCCCGATGTGACCATTGCGGACCGGGCGGAAGACCCATGGTTCGCCTTTGTCACCCAACGCGGCCTGCTGACCAGCTACGCGGAATCTTATTTGACCACCCACAGCAAGTTAGCCGAGCCTTTCGAGATTTCGCCCGAAATGCTCGAGGATTTTAAAGAAACATGCCTGCGCAGCGGCGTCCGCGTTCCCGATGAGTACTGGTCAAAAGATCAGGACTTGTTGAAGGTAAGGCTCAAGGTGGAACTTACGAATTTAGTCTTTGGACTGCAACGGGGGGACGAGGTGGCAACCAAAAGCGACCCGCAAGCTCAGCAAGCCGCGAGCCTCTTCCCTCGCATCGGAGAGATTCTTAAGGGTCACTAAGTATCGAATGGAAATCTTTCAGGCCTGTCCGTCAGAGGGGGGCACCGGCTGGTGCGATTTACGCCCGTAGACTTTTTCGTAGGCCTGGCAGAAAGGACACACGCTGCCCTCGACTTGTTTGACGAACCAAAAGGCCATGCCGCGCTGGTTGCGGCGGGCCCGAGTGCAGACCGGGCATTCCACGCACCGCTGGGCCATGGCGCGGTCGCGGTCAGTAATGTCAGTTTCGCTCATGGGAATCCGCCTCACGCTGAAATCGGCGCGTCTCCCCAAACTGTCGGTGTGCACGCTTCCGGCAGGCGCCTGGTCAGTCAAGGCCTCCGCCGGTGAGGGATAGCGCGTAGTATGGAAGTACCCCTGCAAGGTTGCAGCCTAAACCAAACCCGCCTGGGGGCGGATGCCGGTCAGGCGGGCCGATCAAAGCCTTCATGCACCCTCCGGCGTGTGAATCTTGGGATTCCCATAATCCCTTAACGAATACCGGGGCTTATGCTCCTGACAATCTGGCCCCACAGGGGTGGTTGCGTCTGACCGGGGGGGAGAACAGGCAAGAAAGTCAATTATTATCTATTGCAAAGCTAGTGCCAAACGTGTATGCTAATCATGCTTGATCAGTTTTTGTGACCGAACGCCACGTTCGTCGAAGGCCGCAAAACCAGTGATTTTGCGGCTTTTTCAGTTTGGGGGGAGCGGTTACGAGACGAGAACAAGTTAAATTTCAACGATCAAAAAAAAGGAACACTGAAACAATATGGATAGAGAACAAGGTGTAGTGAAGTGGTTCAACAACTCGAAGGGCTATGGATTTATCCAACGCGCTTCCGGAGATGATGTCTTCGTCCATCACTCTGCCATCCAAGCGGAAGGATACCGTTCGCTCAACGAGGGCGAAGCGGTGGAGTTTGCCGTCACCAAGGGCCCCAAAGGCCTGCAAGCTGAAAGCGTCAAGAAACTCTAAGATCTGCCTACAATTAGCGCACCGCCCGCGTCTTGCTCGATAGCAATGGCGCGGGTGGTCACCCTCTTCCCGGGAGTAAACCGTAATGCAAATCCAATATGTTGGATTTCAACTCAAGGCGCATGGCCGGGACTATACCTACAAAGTGATCAACAAACAAGCGGAAGACCGTGAATTTATCTTCACGATCTCGAACCGGGCTTTTGCCGAAAAACAATTACCCTTTCAGGACGCTGCCGCCCTCTGTTATCAGAAGTTGCAAAAGGCCCTGGATGTCGAGACCGCGGAAAAGCCTCTGCCGCGACGCACCACTCTATCGGACCAGGAACTCGACGTCTACCGCGAGTCACGCCGTCCCACCCGTAAGCGCTCGTGGTAAGGCCGCCCTCCCCCGCAGTCAGTGCAGGTGAAAGCCCATCCGATGACCTCCAAACAAAGAATGCTCGCTGCGCTCGAACGCCGCCAGGCCGACCGCCTGCCTGTAACTACGCATCATCTCATGCAGTATTATCTCGATAAGTATGAGGGGGGAATTTCCGCGCAGGAATTCTTTGATCGCTACGGCCTGGACCCGATTACGTGGGTGGTGAAGCACAAGCCCGCGCCGGGCACGGGAGATTACTTCGATCCCTTGCAAGGCGAGCCGGGCTTCCTGGAAGCGCGCCGCATCTGGTCGGATCAATGGCAAACCAAATGGGAGGACGTTCCCGACGACACGTACCAGACCCGGCGCTACAATTTTGTGACGCCCAAGGGCACGCTGACCATGATGACCCAATCGAACGATCAGACCACCTGGGTCAGCGAACATCCCGTCAAGAACAAGCGCGATATTGACCTGATCGGCGAATTCGCCCCCACCCCGTGGTGCGATGTGGAGGCCGTGAATAAGGCCGCGGAAGAATACGGCGAGCGCGGTTTGGTGCGCAGCCACATTCCGTGCTTTGACGTGTATGGGCAACCGGGCGCGTGGCAGGACGCCTGCTGCCTCTATCCCACCGAGCAGCTCATCCTGGCCACTTACGACGATCCTGCGTGGGTACACGAGTTCTTGCGCATCCTGCACCGGCGCAAGAAGGTCTATATCCAATCGATGGCGGGCGCGAAGTTCGATCTGGTGGAACACGGCGGCGGCTCAGCTTCATCCACGGTTATTTCACCTAAACTTTTCGAGGAATTCGTAGCCCCCTACGATACGGAGTTGATTGCAGAGGCTCACAAGGCCGGCCAACGCATCGTCTACCACACCTGCGGTGGCATGATGCCGATTCTCGAAAAGATCGCCGACATGAAACCGGATGCCATGGAAACCTTTACCCCCGCCGGCATGGGCGGCGATGTGATCCTGGCAGAGGCCAAGCAGCGCATTGGCGATCGCGTCTGCATTATCGGCGGCTTCGACCAGTTTCATTCCTTGATCGACTGCACACCGGAGGCAACGCGCGCCGCGGTGCGAGGCTGCTTTGAAGCGGCCGGTGATAGTGGCGGTTACATCCTCTGCCCCTCCGACCACTTTTTCGACGCCGACCCCCAATTGGTCCAAGCCTACGCCGACGAAGGCCGCCAGTGTGTGTACACGGGGTGAGGAATCCGCCAGGATCAGGATTGCCATTCCGCCCGGATGAGACCTTCCGGGCGCGCGGCGGATAATCCACCTTCCCTCACGGTCATAACGCAACTAAAGCTTCGGCCGATAACTACCTCAAACCCAGACATTCAAATCAAGACCATGCGCAATTCCCCTTGCGCGCGGTCCGCGCCTTGTTGTAATGTCAGAACATTATGAAGACCATGCCGCGGTAGTTCCCAACTTGTGACACTCTGAATCCGCAGAGCCCCGGTCCGGGCCGAAATATGTACCCAACCTCATAAGCAGGTGTTTATGGATACTGCCAGCACAAGTTGCCAGTCGTCTTCCTTCTGGGCATCGGTGCGCGAAGCGTTGCGCGGTTCGCACCAGGACTACACCACGGGCAGCCTGCCACGGGCGATTTTTCTTCTCGCCGTTCCCATGGTCCTCGAGATGCTCATGGAATCTCTCTTCGCCATCGTGGACGTCTTCTGGGTGGCGCGCCTGGGGGCAGAATCGATAGCCACAGTGGGATTGGTTGAGGCAATGCTCACCGTGATGTATGCGGTGGGGATGGGCCTGGGCCTTTCTGCCACGGCGATGGTGGCGCGGCGCGTCGGCGAGAAAGACCGCGAAGGAGCCGCCGTGGCGGGCGTTCAGGCTATCACGCTGGGATTGCTTGCCGGCCTCGGGATGGGCGCTCCCTGTCTCTTTTTCGCACCGCATCTGCTGCGGTTGATGGGAGCGGGTCCGGGGGTACTTGCCGCCGGCGCCAGCTATGCGCGGATCGCCTTGGGCGGTTGTTGCGTAGTGCTCCTACTGATTCTGAACAACGCGGTTTTTCGTGGCGCCGGTGACGCCGCCATAGCCATGCGGGTCTTGTGGCTCTCCAATGCCATCAATCTACTTCTCGACCCCTGCTTGATCTTTGGCCTCGGACCGTTCCCACGCCTGGGCGTGACCGGCGCCGCGGTGGCCACCCTCACCGGGCGCAGCGCGGGAGTAGTGTATCAATTCTACCGATTGTCCCGTGGCGGTGAACACATCCGCATTATGACGCGGCAGGTGCGCATTCATGCGGAAGTCATGGTGCGGCTGCTCCGTGTGTCGCTCACCGGCATCGCGCAGATGCTGGTTCCCCATATCGCCTGGATCAGCTTGATGCGGATCGTCAGTGTGTTTGGCAACGCCGCCCTGGCCGGGTACACAGTTGCCATCCGGATCATCGTCTTCTTCATTCTCCCCGCATGGGGATTGAGCGGCGCCGCTGCCACCCTCGTAGGCCAGAATCTCGGCGCCCGGCAACCGGAGCGCGCCGAGCAATCGGTGTGGAAGACCGGCGTCTACAACGCGCTGGTGATGGGGGGAGTGGGCGCGTTCCTGGTCTTATTCCCCCGCCCCGTGGTCCGCGTCTTCACTCACGACCCGGCGATTGTGTCCCTCGGCGCTGCCTGCCTGCGCATCGTGAGCATTGGCAACATTGGGTACGCCTACGAGATGGTGATGATGCAAGCTTTCAATGGGGCAGGAGACACGCTTACGCCCACCATCGTAAACTTCTTTGGCTTTATCGTGCTTGAAATTCCACTTGCCTGCGCGCTGGCCATTCCCTTCGGCATGCGCTCGAATGGCGTCTACTGGGCAATCACCATTTCCGAATCTGCAATTGCCGTCGCGATGGTTATCTTGTTCCGGCGTGGCCGATGGAAGGAAAAAAAGATTTAGGCCGGATTTCCCACCGACCCGAACAGTTCTCCTCGAACGGCGGGAAGCGAAGGACGGGGTCGTTTTTTATATCGTCCACCGGGAGTTCGGTCCGGCCCCAGCAGGGACCAGCCCTCCCGGGCAGGCTACACCTGCCACATTTCATGCGGGAGTGATCGTCAACAATCCGGCTGGGAGCTGGGGTTGAACGGTGGCTTTTTTCCGGCGTTTGGCGACAGTGGGTTTGGGCGGGGGCGCTTCGTTGGAAAGTTCAACCACCATGAGCTTGGTTACAAACTTTTTCGGACCGTGCAGGTGAAAATCAATGGAGGTGCGTTCGGAATCCGACTGGGTTACTACACCGAGTCCATACTGACTGTGCCTGACAAACTTGCCTTGGGTGAGTGTATTCACAAAAGCCTCCTTTTGGCGAGAGGGTTGATAAATTAAAACCCTTGCCTTGCTTCACTCTTGCGCGCAGCGGTCAGCCTTTGCAGCGCGCAGAGCGTGGCACAATCTACACGGCAACGGCCTGTGCCCGGCGCAGACCGAGAACCTTCTCCATCGCCCGCTTCACCACATAATCAAGTTTGATGGTGGAGAGGGGAGGCACAATGAAGTCAAACGCGCCCCCGTTCATAGCCTCCACATAGAAACCCATATCATCCACGCGCGATACCACGATCACCTTCACGGGTTCGCATGCCCCGAGTGTTTGTTTCACGACATCCGACCAGGAACCATCAGGCAACGTATCCTCGGTAAAAACCAGATGGGGCGGATTCGCAGATCGCAACAGGGGCAATGCTTCCTGGAGTGTCGTGAGCCAGTGAATCTGGATGGAATGACTTTCCAGCGCCAGTTTCAGCAGATCCATCGCCTCCCCCGCTCTGTGCAGCAGGATCGCTGTGACCTCTTCCTTTTTTTTCAGGAGATCACTCCCGAATTCCCGAAGTGCTCGCCCGGACGCTGTCGGGGGCGTCGTCATATGGGCGCGGAGCGGCTCCGCGGGGAGATCCGGCAAATCCTTGGGTCCGTAAGTCTTTGCCGGCGGGTAGTGGCGCTTCAGATATTCGCGGATGTCCTGCTCGCTGATGTGCAGATTGAGTTCGACGCAGGAAGCCGGGGTTTCCCGGTCCAGTTCCTTTTCCAACCGCTCGAAGCAGATGCCCGGGCCATCCTGGAGCTTCAAGGCGGCCCAATGGTTCGTGTCGGATTGGATTTTGACCGTGAAGGAGCGCTGCTCCCGGGACGGAGCAAGCACTTGAAAGTTGTAAACTCTGGAATTCATTGCCACGTTGAATCCCGTGTACTGAATATACATACCGCCACTTTCTTTCTGCCTTTGAGCGCTCTGCCCGCGGCGCTGAACTCTAATTCAGCACGTGCCGACCTCCCGACCGAGTCGGGACAGGCTCCGGTCTGCTACGTTGTCTTTCGTCGACCGGCACCGGGCGACGCATGCAACGCCGCCTTATTTGGCTGCGGCGACAACAAGCTCCAGCGGCGCTTTGGCCATCAGCAACTTCCGCAACTCTCGCATATGCATCCGCAGAAGAGTTTTGGCTTGCTGCTGCCGCCCGAACCTGGCCTTGTGACCGTTTCTTTGAGACATGGTTCCCTCCCGGGAAAGCTCTGTTGACGCGCAGGGTATCCCGCAGGTTTGCTCCCACCCGGATCAGGATCGCGCCGGTGTTGATAGTTTCCCCTGTTAGCCCCCGCAAACCTGGCTTAGAAGCTGCCCGGCTCGGTTCGCAGTTACAGCGATTCGCTTCCTGGCATCCGGCCGGCAAGCGAAGGAATCGAAAGCTTCGGGCCGTTTCTTAATGCCGCCAGCGAAACAAGAAATGCCCCGATGCTGAACCATTCCAGGCCCAGAAAAATCCGGTGCGTAGAGGGGACGGACATGCCGGGGTTGAAGAGGACACTGATCACCAGAAACCCCATTCCCCACATATACTTGCGGAGGCGAATCGCCTGCACAACCACCACGATAGCGGCCACACTAACCACCAACTCAAGCGCCATCCGGTAACTTGCAGACGCGCTCAAAAATAAACCCAAAAGCAACGCTGCGATGGAAAACCACTTCAAGATACTGCTCGACATTGGAAGCCTCTCTTCTTCTGCTCTTCGCTTATGCGACGCACCGGAGCGAGGGGTGTCAGGACCTCCGCTTACTCATGCATCCTTTGTCTTCCGGCTGCTCGCCGCGCAACGAGAAGGTGGGACTCCCCGGGTTTTACCCCAAGAGGGCGGGTTCAGATAACCTGAAACGGTTCAGATGACCTGGAAGGAGAGGGGGCAGGGCTCAACTCCTTAACCAGTTTAAGTGAATTAACTTGTATTGTCAACCAAAATCTGCCATTTTTGAGGGTTGCATTAACATCATTGGTTAAGTCCAGGAGACCCCCCATGGATATTGCACTCGTCCTCCGGCAGCGTCTGGAACAGTTGCACCTCGAACAGCGAAATCTTGCGGCGGCCGCGCAAGTTACCGAATCCTACATCTCCCAATTGCTCTCCGGGCGCAAAGCTCCTCCCGCTCCCACCCGGACGGATATTTATGACAAGCTGGAGCCCCTGCTGAAGTTCCCCAAGGGCGAACTGGCGCGTATGGCGGAACTCCAGCACCAGGAAGAGATCAAGAAAAAGCTGGCGGCCTCGCCGGCACCGCTGTTTAAGGAGGTTCGCGAACTCGTCCTAAGCAAATGCCATGCCGACAAGCGCAAGCAGGTGGGCGTGATCTTTGAGCAGCAACCCTTCGGCGAAATTGAACGCCTGGTGACCCAGAAGCTTCTGGAGGTGGCGAAGGAAATCGCCAGGAAGGAACTGTCGAATGAGAAATGGTTACGACAGTTGGCCCGACTCAGCCGTCGCAGCTATGCACAAATGCGCGTCAACATTCTGGAGTTTCTTGATGAAGACGTCTTCCACCTCTCACCCAAAAACTGCGTGGCCTTTTTGCAGCCGCTCATTCAATCGTGGGATATCGATCTGAAAACTTTCGGGATAGACATCGTCCTGAACCACCGCGTGGCCCCGGGATGCGCCAAGAAATTCGAGTTTGTGGAGAAGGACCCTGAATCCACCGAGAAGGAAGAGCCGGGACTCGCTGATTTCCTGCAAAGTGCTTCCCTAAGCCACAATGCCACGGAAGAAGAGATTGAGTTTCTGAGGAAACTGCGCTTCAACGGGAAAAGGCCGACGGCCCTCTATTACTACCGCGAAATTCAAAACCTGCGGGACCCGCTGCATTTCCAAGCTTCTTGATGGTCACGCCAGCCACCACACCTGATAGGGTTGGAGTCGGGCGTTGCCGGTCACGGTGGTTTCCGACAGGCGGTCGGCGCTTGACCGCGCCAGGTGTACCAGCATTTCCTGCCCCGTGGTATTCACGACGAACAAGCTATGATCCGCATGGGGGACGGCGATAACACCCTGCGGCACCGGCCCCGCGAGAAGGCTCCCGGCAGCCGGCGTGAGCTGATTGATCAGCCGCAACAAGCTGTCGTCGCCGGGCCAGAAACCCAGCTTCACCACCGAGCCGCGGCCGAGCTTTTTCTCCGTTGCCGCGGGGCGGCCATCGAGGATAGCCTGGGCGCTGGCGAAGGTGGCAATCAGCGCGGCCGTGGAGTCCACTTCCATGAACTCGCAGTAACCCTCCAAGCCCACCGGCGACCGGCCGGTCAGTTCCCCGCCCTTCCAGTCCACTTGGGGGTCAACTTCTGTGGCCGCCGCCGGGGGGGCAGGCGCATTCGGGACTCCTGTTCCCTGCCCGCCCGTGGAACCCATCCAACGAACGGTGCGTACCAAGCCTCCCGTCAACTCCCGCAGGTTCGCGGCAAACCCATCGCCGCGGAAGATTCCATCCTTGTCCATGTAGGAAGTGAATGGGGTGATGATCACCACTCCCCCGCCCTGGGCGAACTCCTGGAGCGAGGCCGTTACCTGAGGGTCGTCCAGGGCGGTAGCAGCGGGGATCAACACCAGCGAATACTTTTTCAGATTCGACGGCGTGGCAGCGCTCGCCAGATTCATGCTGTCCACGCCAATTCCCAGCCGGTGCAGGGCGTCGAACGATTGTGGCAGCACCGTTTGACTTGATGGGATGTGCGGGTAGACGTCCAAAGCCGCGCGCTGGTCAAAGTCGGTCAGGATCACGGCCGTGGCCTTCACCGGGTTGTCGATGAGATGCTTCCCCCATTTCGCCAAAACCTTTCCCAATTCGACGGCCCAGTCAAAATCCGGTTCGGGATGGCCCGACCAGTCGAGCAGCCCGCCCCATTGCGGCCAATGCCCTCCCCGCCAACGGTTGCCGGACCAGTAAAGCAGCCCGCAGGTCCCCATGGCCGCGGTTTCCAGCCCCCACATCAGATACTGCGCGCGGGGGGGAGCCGGGTCCTCCATGGAGGTGCCACCGATGACGCCAAAGCGGTTTTCCGTGGTGATGAAATGCGTCCGCCCATAGCACGAACGGTGCATATCCTGTTGCCAGGTGAAATTCATCCAGAACTTGGCATTGTCGGCGGGGTGTTGATACTCGTTCAAACCGGCAATGTCTATGCTGCGGGCGGCCAGGGGATCGTCGGCCACGGCGTGCCATTGGGTGTTCCAATCGGTCAATATCCACTGCTGAACGCCCGCATCTCGAAGCGCCGCAGCTTGCATCAGGAAGAAATCCAGCAGAACGTCGCGCCGGAAGTGGCGGTGCGCCAGGGTGAGCGCCGCAAGCGCTGCGCCGCTCTCCTCCACGCCTTCGCCGGGTTGCGGCACGGCCTCAAGCGAGTCGACTCTCATCCCCCAACTTACCAAATCGAGACGGCGGTTAAACTCCTCCGGCGCGTGGTAGGTTTTCTTCAGCCAGTCCTTCCAGGCGCGCTCGCAGGCGGGGTTGTAGCACAATCGCTCCAGGCTGCCTTCTTCCTCGTTTCCCATCTGCCAGCCGACGACGGTAGGATGATCCTTGAACTCCTTGCCGAGGGCGAGAATGTATTGGCGCAGGGCGCTGCGATACAAAGGATGGTTCAGACAAGGCGCGTGCCGCGCCATGGGGTGTGCCTTCACACCGGGGTGAAGTTGCACAAGGATCTCCGGGTTCGCCGCCATCAGCCATTGCGGAGGAACATAGGAGCCCGTTCCCAGGATGGCGCGCATTTTCCGCTTTTCCAGGTCGTCCAGGAATTGGTGAAGCCAACCGAAATCATAACGCCCGGAGGCCGTTTCCAGATTTCCCCAGGACGACTCGGAAACGCGCACACAATTCATCTGCGCCCGCTGGAAATGGT
>PLWR01000310.1 GCA_003165615.1 Acidobacteriota bacterium
TGAGGACACCAACCAACCCCCTCCCTGCCGCCTGGAAGGGGAGCCTTCCAGGCGGCGGGGAGGGGGAGAAAATGGGCAAACGGGGCCGGAAAGGCGGAGCCTTTCCGCACAACGGGGCGGCAGAGCCGCATTGAGTGCGACAGTTTTCAGCTAATTGGTATAGCCTTGGCCTCGTGCCTGCCCTCCGCCAGGGCCCCACGAGGGGTGTCCCTGCGCTTCCTGGTTCGGCGGCAATTTACACAGAGGGGGCGGCAAGCCGTCCCCCTACTGCGCAAGGCCTTGCGGACATCAGGGTCCAGGAGAATGAGGTTTGTACCTTCGGGGTAACGCACGGCCCGCACTACGGCACTGCGGTTTTTCCAGCGGTGCGGGTTCTTGCCGCGCCGCAAATTAAATAATCCAAATGCTCAGGAGCCGCGCCGCCCAAATCACGATCCGCTGGACAAGCCGCAAGGCTGGAGAACGAGCCTTGCGCTACATATTTGTTTCGCGGAGTGACGACGGCATCCCGCCTTGCGGGACTGTTAAGCAGCCAGGACAGGCCAGGATTAGGGCGTGTGGGCAGCAATGGTGCGCGTGCTGATGAAGCGCATACATGAAAAGCAACGTATGCGCCACCCGCGGGATACGGGACAAATCAAGCAGGCCAATCCGTTGGCTGCGGGACTCCTTCCTTATCAAGGAAAGCAGCCTTACCTTGCCGGTTCAGAGAATCGCCTGGACGGGGGACCTGCTTTTCACGGCGACGCGGAGGCGTGATGGGAATCCGGGGCATGTCCAGGGTAGAAAGCCAGGATCCTTTGATTTTTCCGCTCCTCCCGTTCGTCCTCCAAAAGCAACATCGCCGTTAGCCTTCTAGCTGTTGCCAGTGCGTCCTCCTGGGAATGTCCATAGATTTGTAGTCCTGGCAGCGACAGCACCTTGGCAACCCAGCCCCCATCAGGCTCGCAGCAAGTTTCGATGTGGCACACCATGGTCAATCTCCTCAATCCATAGTTATCGGCCAGCCGGACGGAAATCTTGAATATTCCTGCCCCCCGCTTGGGTAGAGCGTCAGTTTGATAAACTCAGGGCGGGTTTATCCGTCGGCTGACGGACCCCATGGCGGCGTACGAAAACGAAGATCGAAAGTCGAAGTTCGAAACTTGAAAATCGAAGCCGAAAATCGGCAATCAAAAATGGCCAGATGAACCGATCTCCCGATCACCGGATCTCCTGATCACTCGATCTCCGGATCCCCCGATTCCCTCCCCGTGATACAAAGTCTTTCTGCCGTCGCCCCTCACCGCGTGGTAAAATTGTTATTGGCCTCTCGTGCCCTCGCAGATGAGGCAAGGATGGAAACCAAATTGGGGGCAGCGCCGCGTGCGCTCGCAGAAGTACCGAAGGCGAGCGATAAGTCAACGGATCGCCCCTCACGTAGTCTCAAAGTTTTGCTGACCAGTGTTTGCCGCCCCATCGGCCCCGCCCACGGGGACGCTCCCAGTGTGGGTTACGAAGTCCTCCACGGACAAGTCACCCGCGCCCAGGGCATCTTCAGCCCCCGCTCCACCAATTTCACCTATGGGCTGGATTACATCGCTGCCAACCTGGATGTGCCCGCCGTGGTGCTGCAATACCCCTCGCATCGCGAGCTGATCCGGGAGCTGAAGAAGGGGCCGGACTACGTTGGCGTTTCCTTCAACCTGGTCCTATTCCAACGGATGAAGGAAGTGGTGGCCCTGATACGCAAGCACGCTCCGCGCGCCAAGATCGTCCTGGGCGGGTATGGAACGGTTCTGGACGACGCCACGCTGGCCCCCTATGGCGACTATTTCTGCCGCGGCGAGGGCGTGGCATTTTTCCGTGCTTTGCTGAACGAACCACCCCGGCCCATGCCCTACGATCACCCTTTGGTGCTGCTCGACTTGAAGGTTTTTTCGATGCCCATGCACCGCACCGGCGTGATCTTCGCCGGGCTCGGCTGCCCCAATGGCTGCGACTTCTGCTGCACCTCGCATTACTTCAAGCGCCGCCACATTCGCCTGCTTCCCACCGGCGACGACATCTTCCGCGTCGTCGAGCGCTACCTCGAGGTGGACCCGCACATGAGCATGGCGATTCTGGACGAAGACTTCCTGCTCGCCAAGGACCGCGCCACGCGCATGCGGGAACTGGTGCTGGCCCGCGGTACGCCCCTTTCCATTTTTGCCTTCGCGTCCGTCAAAGCCCTGAGCCGCTACACTCCCCAGGAACTGCTGGAGACGGGCGTGGACGGTGTCTGGGTGGGGTTCGAAGGAAAACGCTCGGGCTACCCCAAACAGCAGGGGAAACCCATCGAAGAACTGATTCCCGAATTGCGCTCGCACGGCATCACCGTGCTCTCCTCCATGATTCTGGGCTTCGACTATCAAACGCCGGAAATCATTCGCGAGGAGATGGCGGAATTTCTGGCATTGCGGCCCACCTATGGCCAGTTCCTTATTTATGGACCCACGCCCGGCACGCCTTTCTACGAGCGGGTGATGCGGGAAGGGCGCCTGCGCCCGGAAATGCAAGCGGACCCCGAACGCTATTACCGCAACTGCGACGGATTCACCTCCATGGTGGTGCATCCCAGCATGAAGCCGGGAGAGATCGAGTCCTTGCAGAGCGAGTGCTTTGACACCGACTTCCGTGTCAATGGGCCTTCCATCCTGCGCTCGGTGGAGGTCTGGTTCCAGGGTTGGAAGCGCTACCACAATTCCGATTCTCCCTACCTGCGCGCCAAGGCGGAGCGCTGGGCGGAGGAGATTCACTATGCCTGGCCGCTTTTCCGCGTGGCCAAGCGCTCCGGCCCGACGCCGGAAGCCGCGGCGCGTTTGGAAGCGGAAGTTCAAGCTGCCATCGGCCTTCCCTCCTTGGCCCCGCGGGTGCGTTCGTGGCTGGCGCCTGCCGCTGCCGCGTGGACCGGCTTCACCCTGCGCCACAATTTGTTTCAACACCCCAAGCTGGTGCGCAATGCCTATCGCACCACTCCCTGGGCGCTGCGTTCCGGAGAACTCGGTTCGCTGCGCGTCAGCATGGAGCGTGCCTTGCACAGCACGCTGGTGAAGATCGAAGGAGTTCTGGATCGCGCCAGCGCCAAACACCTGGCCGCGGGCATCCGCGCCCATTTGCACAATAACGATGCGGACGTCAAGGTCGTCGTGGCCCAGGGAACGCACGCCAAGCCCCAATATCTGCGGCTGCTGGCCAAAGAACTGGAGCCGTTGCGCCACCGCGTTTCCATCTCGGTTTCCTCCGCGCCCGAAACCGGGGATTTGCTGATGAGCGCGTAGCGCCCTGAAGGGGCTACGTTCTTACGCCGCTGACGGAACTGCGGAACAGTCAAACTTGTCCAAATTAGGTTTTCCGTACCGCCGCATTGTGGATAGCCCAAAGATGGCCGAGATTGCCGGCTCCTGCCCGGGGCTGCGGCAGGGCGTCAAAATGTCACTTCTGGCCCGGGATACTAACTCGCAACTTCAGACCACAGTCGGGGCTGGGTGAGTCTGGGTGAAACCCCCGCAAGCACGTCAGGGCGCGGGCGTAAAGGCTCGAGCCAACCCCCGCCGCCCATGGGCGAAGGGTTGAATGGGCCTTTAGGCCCTGAAGGCGCGTGTCTTCAGGGGCTAAAGCCCCTAAATCCCACCCNNAACTTCTGCAACTAAGCACTAATCCGGTCCCGAGGGCGCTCGATATAGGATGTCCCGTCCTCATTGCACGGTCACCAAAACCTGCACCACGTGGAGATAGCAGGTAGCCATCTCTGAAACCGC
>PLWR01000350.1 GCA_003165615.1 Acidobacteriota bacterium
GCTACCAACTTACCCAAGCTTTTCGTTTCACCCTGCTGATGACTGTACTGACAGGGCTGATCTATCCCGGCGTGGTGACGGGCCTTTGCCAACTCTTGTTTTCCCGTCCCGCGAACGGAAGCATGGTGGAAGTTAATGGGAAGGTTGTGGGCTCCACTTTGCTTGGGCAGAATTTCGGCAAGCGGGAATTTTTTCACCCCCGGCCGTCGGCCGCCGGCAATGATGGATACGATCCCACTGCTTCCAGCGGGTCCAACCTTGGCCCCACAAGTCAGAAATTGGTCGATCGGGTGAAGGGAGACATCGCGAAATTCCGCCAGGACAATCCCACCTATCAGGGCCCCATTCCTGCGGACATGCTCACCACCTCCGCCAGCGGTTTGGATCCTGACATCAGCCCCGCTTCCGCTTTCGCGCAGGCCGCGCGTGTTGCCGATGCTCGCGGCATTACCGTCGATCAGGTAAATCAGCTTATTAACGCCCACGCCGAAGGGCGGCAGTGGGGGTTCATGGGAGAACCGCGCGTCAACGTACTGCTGTTGAACCTGGACTTAAACCAGAAATATCCCTTGAGCAAACCGTAGGAACTGTCGCGGACCTGTTTTGCAGGTCCGCGGCGCAAATCACCATTCGCAAATCACCCATCATCCAATCGCCCGATGACCCGATTCACTCCGGAGTCCGCCTTGTCGCCAAACCTCTCTAAGAGTAAACTACACATGGGGAGATTTCTGCCAGTATGCCAACCGATTTTGACCGCCGACCTGATCCTGAACTTCTCCTCAAGCAGTTGGACACGCAGGACGAACAGCTCCAGCACGAACGGTTAAAGGTTTTTCTGGGCTACGCCTCGGGAGTGGGCAAGTCCTTTCGCATGCTGGATGAAGGCCGGCGCCGCCGGGCTCGTGGTCAGGATGTGGTGATCGGGGCCATTCAACAGGACCTGCCTCCCGAGCTCGAACATCTGCTTCAGACCATCGAAGTTATTCCCCTCAAGAGAATAGGCAGTGGGATGGCCATGGATGTGGAGGCCATTTTGCGCCGGCGGCCGCAAGTCTGCCTGGTTGACGGCGTCGCTTACAACAATCCTCCCGGCAGCAAGAACCCCCAGCGCTGGCAGGATGTGGAAGAACTCCTGGCAGCGGGAATCATCGTCATAACTTCCCTCAACCTCCAGCACATCGAGGAGCGCCGCGCGGCCGTGGAGAAAATCACCGGGAAGCGCGTCACGGATACCGTTCCGGAGCGATTCCTTTACAACGCCGACGAAATCGTCCTCGTGGACGTCCCGCCGGAACTCCTTTTGGAGCGGGCCGGGCAGCCGTCCACAACGGCGCCTTCTCCAGCGGAACAGCCGCGGCGGCTTTCCGCCTTGCGAGAAATCGCCTTGCTTCTTGCCGCCGAGGTGGTAGACCGGCAGCTTGAGAATTACCTTGTCGCTCATGGTCTCGAGCAACTTTGGGGTACCCAGGAACGCATCCTCATTTGCCTGGCACGAGGATTAAATGCCAAAGCCATGATCGAGAGCGGAAGGCGCAATGCCGAACGATTCCATGGCGAGCTTTTCACCGTATACATCCGCGATGACCGGCTTTCCGAAAAGGATGAGATCGTTCTTAAGGCTCGGCTTAAGGAAGCGGAGCAGGTGGGAGCCCAAACCGCCGCCCTTGACGGGTACGACCCGGTGGAAACGCTGATGGATTTTGCGCGCACGCATCGCATTACCCAAATCTTTGTCGGCCATCCCAGCCGCGTGCACTGGTGGGATCGCTTCCTAGGCGGCCCCCTGGATCGGCTCATCCGCGACGCCGAGGGAATCGACGTGCGGGTGTTTCCGCATTGAATGCAGGGGTTAGGGATTCGGGATTGGGGATCAGGGGCCAGTTTTCAGGTGTGAGGGGTCAACGCTTATTGCCTTTCCCTAACCCCTAATCCCCAGAGTTTACGATGGACACAACTTCTAACAAACACGGCAGGCTTAAAGTGTACTTGGGCTTTGCTGCCGGCGTCGGCAAAACCTATCAGATGTTGGCGGATGCACACGAACTGGTCAAACGAGGCGTCGACGTCGTGATTGGCTATCTCGAACCTCATGGGCGCAAGGATACGATCACACAAGCCCAGGGTTTGGAGCTCATCCCACGCTGCAAAATGGAGTACCGGGGAGCGGTTTTTGAAGAAATGAATATGCAAGCCATCCTCGACCGTCATCCCGAGGTGTGCATTGTGGATGAACTGCCGCACACCAACGTTCCGGGCTGCACCCATTTGAAGCGCTGGGAATGTGTCCTGGAACTCTTGGACGCTGGAATCGATGTCATGACCACCATGAACATCCAGCACCTCGAGAGTCTGAATGATCAGGTCAGGGACATGACCGGCGTGCGGGTTCGCGAGACGATTCCTGACTGGGTCATGAAGCAGGCCGACGAAGTCGTCATGGTGGATCTTACCCCACGCGCCCTGCTCAATCGTCTGGAGCGCGGCGTGGTGTATCCACCGGAGAAGGCCCAGCGCGCGATGCAGAATTTCTTCAAGGAATCCACGCTCGTGGCGCTGCGTGAAATCGCCTTACGGCAGACCGCACACGAAGTGGAAATTCGCCAGGTGACGTTGCCCGAATCCACCACCGAAGTCACGGCACAGCCGGCGGAAAACTTGAGCACGGGGGGCAGTGATTATGGCGGCATTACCGACCGCATTCTCGTCTATGTCACGGAGCATCCCTCCACGGCCATTCTCATCCGCCGCGGCCGGAGAGTGGCGGATTATCTTCAGGCCGAGTGCTTTGCCGTATTCGTCCACGCCGAGATGGATTTCAATGCGTTGCCGGCGCCCAAGCGGGAAGCCGTAGAGCGCCACCTCAACTTCGCGCGCAACCTGCACATTGAGACCCGCGTCCTGCAGGGTGAAGATATCGCCACCACCTTGCTGGACTTCGCGCGGCTTCATAACATCACCCAACTTTTTATGGTGCGCCCGCAGTACTCCCCATGGGAAGGATTCATAGGACGCAACCTGATCCATCGCATTGTCCGCCACGCCCATGACATGCAGGTGATCATCGTCGCCGAGCGCCGGGCCACCCGGCGTGAGTAACGGCCATTCCGCGGCTCATAGCCAGCCGTCCATGTGAAGGACCAGCGCGACCATGGCCAGCATCAGGAGGGCGCCCACCACAATCATGCTTAAAGCGGTGCGTCGTACATTCTTCTCCAGCGCTCCTTCCGCCTTGTCGGAGATTACGAAGGTGGGTTCATTTGTGCCCTTCTGGATCAGGTTGCGATCGTGCTCGTCCTTGGGGGTGGGGTTCTCTACGCACGTCCCCAGGATGTTGCATTGCCGGTCCGCGATCAAGCACTCCTCGGTGAAACGGAGCCTCTGGTTGCTATGGTCCTCGCTGACTTTGCCGCCGCCGCCGCCGAACATTCCCAGAAGCACCTTGTCGGCTGTCTTGCCGGCTGAGTCCGGCATGGCATTGACCGCCG
>PLWR01000570.1 GCA_003165615.1 Acidobacteriota bacterium
CGGAGTGAAATACATACCCCCCTTCCAGAATTAGTGAATCCTCTCACCGGTCGTGCTATAGTCTCGCGGCAGTTCGAACGAGGGCCGGAAAGCTCCAAAGCAGAATCGAAAAGAGGTCATAGATGAACCCACAGATTCCTGGTTTTGGGTTGATTCTCCTGGCGGCGGTGGCGGGAGGAGCGTTTGCCTTCCCACTAAGAGTACACAAGCAATACGCGTGGGAAAACACCTGGCTGCTGGCGTTCTTTTTTGCCTTGATCTGCATCCCCTTTACCGTGGTGAGCATTTTCCTGCCGGTGTGGAGGCAGGCGGTCGTGGCTGCCGGCCCCGCCACGGTATTTGCCGCCGTCGGTTTCGGATTCCTTTGGGGGTGGGGGGCGGTGACCTTCGCCATCGGCATTTCCACTGTCGGGATGTCGCTCGGGTACGCCACCATTATGGGACTGGCCACTGCCGTTGGCTCTATCATCCCGATGATCCGGAGGTGGGATCGGATTCCCGGTGATGCGCGATTTTTCATCCTGATCGGAATCGCCACGTGCCTTGGGGGAGTTGCCATTTGCGGGCGGGCTGGGGTGCTCCGCGAGCGCGCTGCCTCCGCGGGTGGTGACGCCACAAAGGACAACTCGTCCCCAGGCAAGACGCCGTCAAAAATCTTTCTGGTGGGCTTGGCGTGGTGCGTTCTCTCCGGTTTTCTCAGCGCCTGCGCCAATCTGGGATTTGACTTTGCGGATCGCGTCGCCCAGGAAGCGCAGCAGTTGGGCGCCGGCCCTCTCGCGGCATCCATCGGCCGCTGGATTACCGTTTATTGGGGCGGCTTTCTGGCCATTCTGATTGGCAGCGGCTATACCATGATCAAAAAAGGAACCTGGAGGAATTACTTCAAAGCCGGGTCGGGGCGTGACTTTGCACTGGCGCTGGTGGCGGGATCCTGCCACTTTCTGGCGCAAATTCCTTACGGAATGGGAGCATATTACCTGGGACGCCTGGGGACATCGGTCGGTTGGGTCTTCAACATCGCCTTGTCCTTGCTGGTGGCGAACATTCTCGGCTTCATTACCAGGGAGTGGAAGGGAGCTCCCAAGGCGTCGACCAGAACGCTCTTTGTCGGGCTAAGTGTGCTGGTGGTCGCCATGGGCATCCTAGCCTATGGAAACAACCTGGTAACGGGCAAGTAGCGGCGGCGAGTGGGAGCCAGATACGGAATACTACCAGTCAAATTGACCGAAATAGTCGCTGGGGGTCCAGAGAACCACCCTGGATTCCGGAAAGTGACATTTTGACGTAATGCAATGGCTTCGGGTATAAGCGGAAATCTTCGGGCAACTTCGGACTATCCACAATGCGTTGTTACGAAATGCCCGTTTGGGGTAAATTTGCCGCTAAAGAAATTTCCATTGCTAATTTCTGCGCAGGGGGTTCCCCGTGAAAGCTGCGGTCATGCACGAGGTGGGCAAGCCACTCCGGATTGAAGATGTACCCATCCCGGAGATCAGCCCGGATGAAGTCCTGGTGGAGACTCGCTGTTGCGGCATCTGCGGGACCGATCTTCACATCCTGAAGGGATTCGGTTACGTTCCGAAATTGCCGCATATCCTGGGCCACGAGCCCGCCGGGGTGGTGGCCAAGGTGGGGAGCAAAGTCACCCACCTGCAGCCCGGTGACCATGTTGTGCCGCACCTCTTCTTCACCTGCGGGGATTGCTATTATTGCCGCGTCGGCCGCGACCAGCAGTGCCTGAATCTTCAGGGCCTCCTGGGAGTGTTATCTCCGGGAGCCTTCGCGGAGTATTTCAAAACGCCCGGCGCCAACTTGTTTCTACTTCCGGAAAAAGTGCCCTTCGATGTGGGCGGATTGGTGGCCGATGCCGTGGTGACCGCCGTTCATGCAGTGGGGAGATCCGGCCTTAAACCTCAGGAGACGGCAGTGGTTCTGGGCGCAGGCGGAATTGGGCAGGTTTTGATTCAATTGCTCAGGTCGCAAAACGTCAGAGTGGTGGCCGTAAGCCGCTCCGATGCGAAGCTGGCGCTGGCGAAGGAGTGCGGAGCCCACTTGGTGGTCAGGTCAGGTGAACCCAACACGGCGGCCGCAATTCGCGAGTTCTCCGCAACCAATGGCGCACAATGCGTATTCGATTGCGTGGGAAGCGCCCAGACCATGCGCGACGCTGCTGATTATGTGATACGATGCGGCCGCATTATTGTGATCGGAGAAGAACGCGACTACGCCCCTATCGACACGACGGAGATTGCCCAACGTGAACTGGAAATCATCGGGTCGCGGAATGGTACGCGGAAGGACACGGTCGAGGCGATCAGGCTCCTGGAAGCCGGGGTCGTCAACCCGCCCATCGCTCAACGGTTCGGGTTGGAAGAGATCAATGAAGCCTACGAAGTTGTACGCCGGGGAGCCTCCGCGCGGGTGGTTATTGTCATGAAGCCGTGACTCCGCAAACTCAATCCACAAAATGCACGGGAGAAAATGCCATGGAAAAACTGGTCATCACCATTACCTGCGACTCCACGATGTCGTATCCGCGAAATCCCCACAATCCCAAGGGCGTACCGGCGCAGGCCGAGGAATACATTCGTTCCGTCAATGCCGGCGCTTCGATTTGCCACTTGCACGGCCCTTACACCGTGGATGAAAAAATCCAGGCGGACGGCACCAAGCTTTCTGACCTGTATCTTCCCGGGTGGATCGAGCTCACCACACTGATCAAGGCCAAGGTGCAGCCGGTCATTCAATTCGGCATCGCCAACGGGCGTTTTCCGCAACGGGTGGAGCTGATGAAGCAGCGCCCCGATATGATGTCCATCTGCTTCAACGCCCACGATGAGTGCTTTCAGCCGGATCCCAATTACCCGCCGGTGGAGCTGTATGGACTGCATGACCGCGAGGAGTTGGAAAAGTACTGTCACTACACGAAGCAGTACGGCATTAAGCCGGAAGTGGAATCGTTCCACTACGGGGCGGTTTGGAACGCCAACCGGATGATCCAGAAAGGCATTTTGGATACGCCGGTCTGGACCACCTTCTTCCTGGGCTGGGCCGGCGGTTGTTGGACTCCGCCCACGGTAAAGGCGCTACAGTACATGCACGATCACAAGCCCGACAACTTTAACTACAGCGTCAGCGTGATGGACCCACCCACCCATTGGCAGGTGCTGACACAATCGATTCTTCTCGGCGGGCATGTGCGCGTGGGGATGGAAGACAGCCCCTACGTGGATGGCGGCGCGACATACGCGAAAAGCAACGCGGAGCTGGTGGAAAAAATTGTAAGGATCTCGCGTGAGCTGGGGCGCGACATCGCATCACCCAATGAGGCAAGAAAGATAACCGGATTGGCCACAGCATAAGGAAGAGCAGAAGCACTTCACGCAAAGACGCCAAGAAGCAAAGGCGCAAAGGAAAAAGCAACACCCTTTGCGATCTTCGCGCCTTGGCGTTTTTGCGTGAGATTGTCTGCTCTCTCACCGCTAAGGATCACCAAACGGATTTCCCCAAGCCTCGCGTCCTGCTTCCCGGGGGCGCCGTCAACGGTGTTATACTGAACCCTCAGGGTTCGATTCCACTTGGGCGGTTTGCGGAGTGCGGGTAAGGGCGCGCGCCGCGGTTTCTTCCCGGGGGAGCGAAAAACTCAACATCTCATCGAAGGAGCATAACAGCATGGCAGCACGGACTTCAAAAGCGGAATGGAAGGGCGATCTTCTTCACGGCAAGGGAACGATGAAGCTGGGAAGCGGCGCCTACGAAGGGCAGTATTCTTTTTCCTCCCGGTTTGAGAGCGGTGTAGGGACCAATCCCGAGGAATTGATTGCCGCGGCGCACGCCGGGTGCTTTTCCATGGCCCTCTCGGCCGGATTGGGCAAAGGCGGCTTTACCCCCACGCGCATTCACACCACGGCCACGGTACACCTGGAGAAAGTGGGTGAGGGATTCAGCATCACCCGCATTGAGCTCAACACGGAAGCGCAGATCCCCGGCATCGACGCCGCAACCTTTGCGAAGTTTGCCGACGACGCCAAAAAGGGCTGCCCGGTGTCAAAGGTGCTGGCAGCCGCACAGATCAGTTTGAATGCCAAGCTGGCCTAAGGGAGATTTCTTGTCCGTGCGGGGAGGGACAGGACTTTAGAGCTTGCGGAAAAAATCGCAATGCCGTCATTCTGAGCGCAGCGAAGGATCCCTGTATTTGAATTTCCAAGCAAAGACAGAGGTCCTTCCTTCGCTATGCTCAGGACCGGCTTCGCCTCCTCAGAATGACAGGGTGAGGATTCTTTCCGCAGCCTGTTTAGCCCCGCCCTTCCGGCACTTCCACAAAAGCGTCCCAGCGTGATGTGAAATTCCGACGGGGACCGCGCAGAGAACATCGTGCATTCACACCAGCACCATCACCATCACGGACTGGCAGCAACGTGGGTTGTAAAAATCGCGCTGGTGGCGACGCTCGCGCTGGTGGCCACGGAGTTCGTCGCCGGCTCGATGTCGCACAGCCTGGCCCTGGTTAGTGATGGCTGGCACAACCTCACCGACGTCCCTTCGCTGATCCTTTCCTGGATTGCCCTCTATTTCGAGCGCCGGCCTCCCGATGGCCGAAAGACTTTTGGCTATCAGCGGGCGGGCGTGCTGGTGGCTTTCGTGAACGCCCTGCTGCTGGTGGGGGTGGGGATTTATCTTCTTTATGAAGGCTACCAACGAATCGTGCGGCCGGAGCCGGTGGCTTCCGGCGCCATGCTCGTCGTCGGCATCATCGCGCTGGTGGTGAACGGCGGGATCTCCTGGGGCTTGCTGGGCGAGCGGAGCGACCTGAACCTGCGCGCGG
>PLWR01000070.1 GCA_003165615.1 Acidobacteriota bacterium
ACCGATATTGCCGTCATTTCCCTTTCCGGAATTGTTTACAGCCGCTCCGTGCGCGTTGCCGGAAACGAAATGGACGAAGCCATAACTGCCTACATGAAGCGCAAATACAACATGCTGGTGGGGGAGCGCACCGCCGAGCACATTAAAATGGAAGTCGGCTCCGCCTATCCCCTGGAAAAGCCCCTGACCATGGAAATCAAGGGGCGCCACCTGTTGGAAGGCATCCCCAAGACCATTACCATCGACGACTCGGAAATTCGCGATGCCTTGTCCGAATGCGTTTCAACTATTCTTAACGCCATCCGCGTGGCCCTGGAGCGCACCCCGCCGGAACTCTCTGCCGACATCTCCGACCGGGGTATTGTCCTCACCGGTGGCGGCGGTCTGCTGAAGAATCTCGACAAACGCATCCGCGAGGAGACCGGTCTGCCCGTTTCGATCGCCGAGGACCCGCTGGCTTCGGTGGTATTGGGCACAGGTAGAATGTTGACAGACTTTGACTTGTTGCGCCGGGTGGCGATAGAATGAGGCCGGATATTTTGTCAGTAGTCCGTCGTCCGTGGTCCGTTGAAAACAACGTGCCCCTAATGTTGTAAAGGTGTCGGGGCGAAGATTAGGATAGGGAGGATGCGCCCTTGACGAAATCGCCAGGCGCTCTGCTCCTCCAGGGCAGCGGGGCTTGGATCGTGTACACGGTTCGTCATGGTGGCGTTCCACCACGGACCAAGGACAACGGACCACGGACGTTCTTATTATGTTTGAATCTAACTCACCGGACACGGCGCGCCCGGTCCCACCGCTGGACCACGACGGACCCGGCATGCCGGCCTTCATTAGCCGGCACCGTTCCTTCTTTATCCTCGTGGCGGTTGTCGCCCTGCAAATCCTGCTGCTTTCCCTGCAGATCACCCGCAACAACCACGTGCGGCTAATCCGTTATTGGGCGGTCGAGGCTTTTGATCCTTTTGAGCGCTCGCTCGGCGGCCTGATGAACGTTTCTTCCACCGCTTATAGAACCTACGGTCATCTTTGGCATGCGGAGCAGGAAAACCAGGAACTGCATATTCAATTGGTGGCGGCGCAGGCGCAAATCCAGCAACTGGGCCAGCAGGCGGAGGAAAGCCAGCGTTTGCGGACGTTGCTTGATTTTAAGAATCAATTGGCGTTTCAAACCGTCGCTGCGGAGGTCATCGCCTCCAGCCCCGGTGAGAACTCCAACGCCATTTTCATCGACAAAGGTTCGGATTCCGGGCTTACCTCCGACCTCGCCGTCATCACTCCGGAAGGTGTGGTGGGAAAAATCCTTGCCATCTTCCCCCACAGTGCGCAAGTGCTGCTGATCATCGATCCCTCCAGCGGCGTGGGGGTGACCCTTGCCCAAAGCCGCGTGCAGGGCATCCTGAAGGGTGGCAGCAACAGCTTTTGCGATCTTCATTACGTCATGAACGAAGAGGTGGTCTCCCGCGGGGAAGCGGTGGTGACTTCCGGTCTCGACCAGGTTTATCCCAAAGGCCTACCCGTAGGAACCGTGGTCAATGTGGGTGATGGCAACATCTACAAAACCATCAACGTAAAGCCCTCGGTAGATTTGAATCGCTTGGAAATGGTTCTCGTCGTCGTGAAGCCCGGAGCCGCCGAGCAACAGGCTTTCAATCTCCCCGTGCGGCCCCAATAACCGGCGGGTCGCAACTTCTCACCCACGACTATAATGCACATGCTGCTTCGGTGATGATTTCGCCCGAGATTACTCCTGGAGGGCATCGGAACGGCAATCCGGGACAGATTGACGCGAACGCCATTCCCACTCCGCCGCTGCTTCTGGTAGTCTAAGATATCGATGCCTGCTTCCACCCATCGTCCGATTGCGGTCTTTAAGGTGCATCCCGCCATCCTTGCGGTGGCGGCCCTGGCGGCGCTGCTTCTCCAAACGTTTCTGCCGCTAAAGCTGCCCCTCGCGCGCATCATGGACTTCCCGCTGCTCATCGTCATTTACTTTGCCTTGATGCGGCGCGATAAGGTATTCGGCATTGCCTTGGGCACGGGGCTGGGTCTGCTCCAGGACGCGCTTTCCCACGGTTTCATTGGCATCTTTGGCATTGCCCAGGCGATTGTGGGTTATCTCGCGGCTTCCGCAAGCACGCGCTTCGAATTGGAATCCCTGGTGGCGCGCACGGTGCTGACGGGCGTGTTCGTGTTGGCTCACAACCTCTGCGTGGCTGTTCTCCAGCATGCCTTGCTTGAAGCGCCTCCGCCTTTTCAACCCATTGCCACCGCCAGCGCCGTCCTTGTTAATGTGGCGCTGGGCCTGATCCTCTTTCAAATCCTCGACCGCTTCCGCCGCCCTGCTTAGGGCCATTCCTATTTCCTCCGTTTGCCCCGCCGCCGTGCTAGAATTGCAGACTGGGTTCGATTGGTCACGAAGACCAGCAGCATTCTTTTAAGGAGGACGGTTTAATGTCTAGGCCTGCAACGTTTGGTGTCATCATCGGTAATCGTGGTTTTTTCCCTGCTATTTTGGCTCGTGATGGGCGCGAGGAGATTCTGCGCGTTCTGGAGAAGGAAGGTTATGGAAGCGTCTGCTTGACTCCGCAGGATACCAAGTTTGGATCGGTGGAAACGCTTGAGGACTCGAACAAGTGCGCCGACCTCTTCCGCCAGCATCGCGGAGAAATTGACGGCGTCTTGGTCAGCCTGCCGAATTTCGGCGATGAGCGCGCCGTGGTGAATTCGCTGCGCGGCGCCGGGCTGGACGTCCCCGTGCTCGTCCAGGCTTTTCCCGATGAGCCCAACAAAATGCTGATCAGCGCTCGCCGCGACAGCTTCTGCGGAAAGATGTCCCTATGCAACAACCTGTGGCAGTATGGGATCAAGTACTCCTTGACGACGCAGCACACAGAGTCGCCCACCTCCCCGGTTTTCCTTACGGACCTGAAAGCGTTTGCCGCCACTTGCCGGATTGTCAAAGGGCTCAAGAACCTCCGCGTGGGCTTGTTGGGAGCGCGTCCCACGAACTTCAACACCGTACGGTTTAGTGAAAAGCTGCTGGAACGGCAGGGCATCTCCGTCGAGACGCTCGACCTCTCGGAAGTCTTCGGCCGCATCGGCCGCTTGGCGGACGATGATCCGAAGGTGAAGGCCAAGCTGGAGAGCATTCAGGGCTATGTTCCGACCGAGGGAGTTCCAGGCGCGCCGCTGGTGAAAATGGCGAAGTTCGGAGTGGTGGTGGATGGCTGGATGAAGGACAACGATCTGGGGGGCTCCGCCATTCAATGCTGGACTGCCATGGAGGAATTTTTCGGCGTCGTTCCTTGCGCCGTGATGAGCATGATGTCCAATAGCCTGGTGCCCAGCGCTTGTGAAACCGATATAACCGGTCTGATTGGCATGTTTGTTCTGCAGCTTGCCGCCGGCGAGCCCAGCGCCATCGTCGATTGGAACAACAACTACGGTGAGGA
>PLWR01000559.1 GCA_003165615.1 Acidobacteriota bacterium
ATCGCTTATTAATGCAACTAAGCACTAGGAGTCCTCAAAAGTGTGTCCAAACGAGGCAGGCGATTGCCTCCTCTAACAGAAACCCCTGCCGTTCCGGTTGCTTTCAGGGTGCTTAGCAGCGAGTCCAGGCTATTTACAGCATCCCGAACCTGCTGCGTTCCTACGTGCGCGTAACCCGAGGTCATCCGTAGGTCTTTATGGGCAAGCTGGCGCCGGATAGCCAACGGGGGGACGCAAGCCCTGCGCTCCCGGCCTCATTGACAGGGGTTCTGCAAGCTGCTAAAACTCCAGCCATGCAACAGAAGCTCTTTCACGCTTGCGGGCGGCAGTGGAAATCGCGTCACCGGCGACCCGCGCTTGGTGCCCTCTTTGCCAAGGGGAAGAAACGCTTCTGGTTGTGGCTCAGCTCGGCAGCGCTGGTGTTGGTTTTCGGCGCCATTTTCCCGCGTGTACATCTCGCGCTCCAGAAGAGTGCTGAGCCTGTCAGCGCGTCTGCGGACGAATATCGGCAGGCACGGGAGCGATTTGTCCACGAGGAGATCGAGGGGCGTGGAATTCGCGATGCTCGCGTGCTGGCGGCAATGCGGAAGGTCCCCCGGCACCTGTTTGTGCCACCCGATCAACAAAAGTACGCCTATGTCGACTCACCCTTGTTTATTGGCTATAGCCAGACCATTACGGAACCTTACCTCGTGGCCTTCATGACCGAAGCGCTGGAGCTGAAGCCCCACGACCGGGTCCTGGAGATTGGTACGGGGTCAGGTTATCAGGCAGCCGTACTGGCCGAGTTGGTGCAGGAGGTCTATACCATCGAGATCGTCGAGCCTCTGGCCAAATCGGCGGAAGAGCGTCTGCGGCGTCTGGGGTATTCCAACGTGCATGTGCGGGCCGGTGACGGCTACCTTGGGTGGCCGGAGGTGGCGCCGTTTGACGCTATCATCTTGACGGCGGCGCCGCCGGAGCGCGTGCCTCCGCCCCTCGTCGAGCAGCTTCGCGAGGGTGGGCGCCTCGTCGCCCCGGTGGGGGGCTCGGAACAGGACTTGATCCGCGTCCACCGCACGGCGAAAGGCACGACCGAGGAAGTCCTGCTGCCGGTGCGTTTCGTGCCGATGACCGGGGAAGCGCAGAAGCCGGCGGCCGGGACGCCTCACTGACCCGTGCTACTGTTGCGCACCGGACTCGGGCGATTCTTCCTCAGGTTGGAGTTGGTGCATTTCCTGGTAAACCTCGTGGATTTTCTTCCTGGAATTTTCCAAATCCTCAAAGCGTTTTATCTCTCTGTCGGCATCCGGCATTTGCCCCAACCTCCGGTAGGTCTGGGCGAGGAGATAGTGTGCGGTTGAGTCAACGGGGTCCAGGCGGGCAGCTTCGCGCAAGTGAGCGACGGCCTCTTGATTCTTTCCCATTCTGATCAGGACCTTTCCCATTCCCACTTGCGCGTTGGCGAAATTGGGTTGGAGTTGCAAGGCTCGGTCGTAACTCTTGTAGGCAGCATCGAGCCTCATGGTCCCGGCGGAGAGATAGAGGTCTCCCAGCCTGCACTCCGCGTTAACGTTACCTGGGTTGAGGGCTAACTCAGCCTTGAAAGCCTCTTCGGCTTCCTCGCGTTCCCGCTGGGTTTTGGATTTCTGCAGCAACGCCTCGGCTAGTTCAAAGTGGGCGCCCGGCAATTGCGGAGCAAGCTGCAAGACCTTTTTGTACTGTCCGATTGCACCGTCACGGTCACCCTCGTTGATCAGGTGCTCGGCAATGATCAGGTGCATCCGGGCAGAATCAGGAGCCAAAAGGGCGATCGCGTTCAAAGCGCTGTCGGCTAAATCTGAGTACGTTCGGTAGGCGGAGTAGAGGACATCCAAATTTTTCGGATCAAGCTGCCGGAGCGTGTTGATCACCTCTGCGGATTTACCTAATTCTCCCACCTGATAGTGGAGTTCGGCCAGTTCCAGTCCAGCCTGGGTTTTCAATTTCGGTTCTTCGAGATGCGGGAACGATTTCTCCAGCCAGATGCGTGCGCTCGCGAGGTGGCCAAGCCGTTTTTCGCACATACCCAGCAGCGCCTGCACTTTCCAAAGCGCGGGCTCCAGCTCGAGTACCTGACGAAAATCCTCGGCTGCTTCAGCGTATTGGCCTTGCATGAAAGCGATGACGCCAAGGTTCGCTTGCGCATCGATATTTTGGGGATCCACGCGCAGCGCCGCGCGGTACTCGCCCACCGCGGTTTCCGGATCGTTGGCTCTCAGTGCTTCCTGGGCACGCTGCAAATGGAGTTGAACCTCCTGCTGCCGTCTGCCGTCTGCCTGGGAGTAAGCGAGGGTGGAAAATAAAACCAAACTCAGGACTGCGGCAAGAATTCCGCTCTTCACGGGTGAAATTGCCATTGGCGCTCTCCACCAATCTGATAATCCGGGAGTTGTCTTCCCACTCTCAGTCAAGCCAGGGCATTAGAACCCATAGCAAAAGTTGCAACTGTGCCGCGCTGCGCGACCGCCGTCAAGGCTTGGCGGGGCGGTTGGGTTTTTCGCGTTTGATGATTCCCTGACCTTCTTTAATGGTAAGGAACTGGTTGGCGGCGATATTGGAGAAACTCTCCACTTTTTGAGTGGTGGGCCACTTGACCTCAATCAAATCAATCTGCGTAGATGCTCCCAGGCCGAAGCTGAGGCGCAAGTCGCTTTGCGACATCACACTCGTTCCGGTGTGAACCTCGTCGATTTGGGCATGTTTTCCGGTCACCACGCGCACGCGCGCGCCCACCGCCGTGCGGTTGCAATGGGTGCCCAGCAGTTTGATATTGATCCAATTATTCTTGTTGCCGCCATCGTTCCGCAGAAGCGACGGGTAATCGTTCATATTCAGGATCAGCACGTCAACGTCGCCGTCGTTGTCATAGTCGCCAAAGGCGCAACCGCGGCTGGAAAACAGTGCGTTTACCCCCGGGCCCATATCTTTTGAGACGTCCTGGAATTTGCCATTTCCCAGGTTGCGATAGACGAGCCGGGGAGATTCAAATTTCACGCCCAGCTTGTACTCCTCAACTCCCGGGTACACCTGGCCGGTGACGTGGAAGATATCCGTCCATCCATCGTTGTCGTAATCCATAAATCCGGCGCCCCAGCAAACGTATTGCGTGTTGACGCCCAGGCCGGAAACAAAGGTCACGTCGCTGAACGTCCCGTCGCCGTTGTTGTGATAGAGATCGGGTGTATCGTCGGTGAAGTTCGTCTTGAAAATATCCAGCCAGCCGTCGCAGTCGTAGTCCCCCACGCCCACGCCCATGCCGGCCTGCTCTTGCCCATCCTCGTTGTAAGCGCACCCGGCCATCACCGCGATATCTTCAAAGGTCCCATCGTGCTTATTGTGAAATAAAATGCTGGGCTCGGAATCCACCGCCACGTAGATGTCGGGCCAGCCGTCGTTATCAAAATCGTAGGAGACCGCGGTAATGGAATAGCGCGGCCCCACCGACGGTTTCGCGATACCTGACTTTACCGAAACATCGGTGAAAGTTCCGTCGCCGTTATTGTGGTAGAGAATATTCATTCCGCCCGGCAGCCCGCGCGGCCCGCACATCACCGGAATGCCTTTCC
>PLWR01000151.1 GCA_003165615.1 Acidobacteriota bacterium
ATCTGCTCGGCGAGGAAGACCGCACCCATGCCGCCTTGACCCAGTTGGCGGATCAGCCGGAAACGACGAGCAAGTCCCGCAGCAAGATCGGCGTCAATATCCATCGCAGCGGCGTCTCCAATAATGCGCGATTCTAGCAGATGCGAGGCGAAAATGAACCACGAAGACGCCGCGGCACAAACCAGCAGACAGGACTCCTGCTGATTCATGGCAGGGGAATTACCCTGCATGCGGGTTGCTCGCGATGAGGCGAAGTGCTATGTTGGGATTATGATGAAGAATCCGAAACGCACTTCGAGGTTTCACGTTGTCGTCGAGGCTGCCGACCGCTTAACGCTGGAGGAGCAAGAAACCCTGGTGACGGTCCTGAATCGCCGGCTGGCGGACCGAAGACGGGCGGAGCTCGCGCGAGACATCCGGGAAGCGCAGAGAGAGTTTGAGCGTGGCGCACTCCGGCCTACCAGCCCGGACGAGATCATGAAAGAGATCCTGTCGTGAAGCGGCTCTTATTTCGCTCCAACGCCTTCGTTCGCAGCGCGAAGAGAGTTCTCAAGAAAAATGCGCAAGCGTTCCAGGACATTCAATCTGCCCTGATGTTACTCGCTACAGACTGTTTTGATCCCCGCCTGAAGACACATAAACTTAAGGGTGACTTGGAAGGATCCTGGGCGTGCAGTGCGGGATACGACCTGAGGATCGTATTCAAGTTTGTTGAACACGAAGGATCCGAGGGTATTCTGCTGTTAACGGTTGGAACCCATGAGGAAGTCTACTGAACCGTAATGAAACTCGAGACGCAATGATCGGCGAAGAGGCGCCACGCCGTCAGGCGGTGGCCTCGAATTCGGCCAGGTCACGCGCGTAGTCGAGGCAGGCACTTTTGGCCGCGGCTCCGCCGCGCTGCACTACCCCCTGTAGCCTCATTTTCTTATTGACAAAGCCTAGTTATGTGTGTATAGTGGCAATGGAAGTCCGTGCCCGGCGGGGAAGGACTGCGCGCATGCAGCGGGAAGCCTCCGGCCTCCACCCATACTGGCGATTCCGCCACCTCTCAAATCAACAAAAAGTCACTCTCTTGGCGCCACCGCCCCTGAAAACTATAAAAAATGTGCGAGATTCTTCGTCGGTGGCCGTGGCGACCTCCTCAGAATGACAGTGCCAATATGTTTTTCCGCAGCCTGTGTATCTGTCACGTCTTGCCGGGAGCTTCCTGCCGAGCAAACAATGTTTGCGAGTTGCGCGGGCCGATGCGGTAAGATGCCACAGCTGGGCAGTGCCTCAGTGTAATGATGTAGCGGCGAGTTTACCTCGCCAAATGGCGGCGTAAAGCCGCCTCTACATCAAACTGAGACGCTACCCACGGCTGGAAATCCAAGCTCAGATAAGGGGACCTATGGACAGACGCACTTTTAACAAACTCATCAGCACGGCGACGATCGGCATGACACCAAACCTGAAGGGTATTGCCCAGGCGCATCCCGGCGCCATGCCTGGCGACGATGGCGTAAAGTTCGCCACCAAGTGGCCGGAGCAGGTTTATCGCCGGCTGCTGATCGACACGCACATTCCCGATTGGGACCCTCTCTTCCTAAGCCGCTTTGACACGGCGGAGTATGTGGATATCATTGCGCGCGCAGGTTTCCAACAATTGATGCCGTACACAAACTCCTGCGTGGGACTGGCTCTATGGAAGACGCAGGTGGGCCAGATGCACGCGAACCTGCATGGCCGCGACATGTTTGGCGAGATCGTCGCGGAGAGCCGCCGCCGGGGCTTGCACACCGGGGCCTATTTCATCGTCACCCGCGACAACTGGGCGGCGGAAAAGCATCCCACCTGGCGATTGATCCCTCCCACCGGCAACACTCACATCCTGGACAACCGTTACGGACAGACGTGCGCCAACACCCCCTACCGCGATTACGCCTTCGCCTGCCTGAAGGAAATCGTGGGCAACTACCCCATCGAAGGCGTCTTTATCGATATGACGTTCTGGCGCAGCGCCTGTTATTGCGCGTCCTGCACGGACCGGTTTCGAGCGGAATATAATGCCGAGCCTCCCCGCGTTATTGATTGGGACGATCCGACATGGCGTAAATTTCAGGCGGCGCGACAACGCTGGATGCTGGAGTTTGCGCATGACCTGACCGACACCATCAAGAAAGTGCGGCCCATTACCGTCTACCACAACCAGGCGGTTATTTTTGATAGCTGGAGCGCGGGTCAATCCCCGGCCATTGCCCAAGCCTGCGATTATCTTGGGGGAGACCTGTATGACGGCCCGGCCTTCTACTCTCTGGTGAGCAAGACCTACGATGGCTTGACCCGCGTGCACCCGTTCGAGTACATGACCTCTCGCACGTACCCAGGGCTCGCCGACCATGTAAGCCAGAAGTCTCTCGCCAAGCTCCGTATGGATGCGTACGCTGCCACCCTGCACTCCGCCGCTCTCTGCCTGATTGATGCCATCAACCCGGTTGGCACGCTTAACCCCAATGTGTACAAGCTGCTGGGCAAGCTGAATGAAGAGCGCGCTCCCTACGAGCCTTTCCTCGGCGGGGAGCTTCAGGCCGATGTGGCAATTTACTATGACCAGGAATCCATGTACGACCCCACGAAGAACGGTATTCCCGTCGGCGATTTCGTCGGGTGGGAGGGCGCAGGAGAAAAAGGCATCTGTCCCCACCGCGACGCCATCGTGGGGTGGGCAAAGGTTCTCCGCGAGTCGCACATCCCCTACGGCGTGGTCACCAATGTCAACCTCGAGCAACTGAAGAATTACCGGGCCGTGATCGTTCCCAACGTTCTGGAGATGACCGCCGAGCAGGCAAGGCAGTTCACCCAGTTTGTGAAAGACGGCGGAGTCCTCATCGCCTCGGGACCGTCGTCACTCGATCGCTTTGACCATAATGGCCCGCGGTTTCTGCTCGAGGACGTCCTGGGAGTCCGCTACCTCGGGACGATGGGAACCAAGGTTACCTATCTGACGCCCAAGGATGCGCAAATCGTAAAGGTTGTCTGGCCGCAGGATCACGTGAATTACAATGGACCGATGATTAAGGCGGAAGCCGCCAGTGGCGCGGAGGTTCTGGCAACGGTGACGCTGCCCTGGGTTGCCCCGGAACTCGGCCACTCGATTGGCAGCCATTTTGCCGCGATCCATAGCAATCCACCCGCCCTCATGCCCGGAACCACTCCGGGATTGGTAATCAACACCTACGGCAAAGGAAAAGCGGTTTGGCTGGCGGGGCCGATCGAAACCGGACATGCAGAAGTCAACCCGGTGCTGCTAGTCCACCTGATCAAGCGCACGCTGCCGGGGCCGTACAAATTTGAAGTGGAGACGCATCCGTCCGTGGAGATGACCCTGTTCGACCAGCCGGAAAAGAAACGCCTGCTGGTGGGGCTATTGAGCATGCAGGAGCAGTTACCCGCGATTCCGGTGGGTGCGACGGTGCGAGTGCAGCCGCCGGCGGGAAGGACGGTCAGCGGGGTGTATCAACTGCCGGAACGCAAAGCAGTTAAGTTCGAAACAGCGGGAGCATATGAACAATTCCGCCTCGAACCGTTTGATATGTTTTCCATGTTGCTGGTTGAGTATGAATAAGTTGAGGTGGCTACAACGACAGGGGGAGAATGTTCCGGGTAGGATGATCTGCGCAAATGAACATGAAACTGATTCCATCGTGTATATTTTTTCATCATGACGCGGACAAATTGGCAATATTCGATGGAAAAATGTGGCGGTACATTCTGGTTTGTCGTAGCGGCGATCAAAGCATGCCCTAACGAAGGGAGGGATCATCGGCTTCTGAATCAATAGATTCCGGCGCTCACCGCCTGAACGGGGCGGTCGCGAAGCCCCGCTCCAGCAAACAGCGCCACTCCGCCGAAAACTGACGATTTGACTCCAACTACATAAATTTGTTATAGATAGATATTGCAATCGGTGTGGCAGGCTGACTCATGACCCCGGCTGATTGCCTAAGACATTGAAATGAAGATACTTAAATCGACAAAAGGACATGCCATAGCAAGGCCACGGAAGTCTGCGTCCCGGGTGAGTCTCGCGGTCGGTCGAGAACGAAGCATCGCGCGGCCGAAGGTTCGATCGCGCCACAGTGGAGCGAGCAGACCCCTTTCCCGCGCCGGGACTAAGACGGGACATAAAGGCCTTGCGTCCCCAGTTCCAAAAAGGCCGCTGGCCGACGTCCAATACCAAACGGCCATCAGGAATTTTGAAACCGGTGTGCGCGCTTTTCAAAAGCAGAACTACAGCAAAGCGGCGGAGGTTTTTGAAAAGCTGGTCGATATTGACGCCCGCGATGTGGCCGAGCGGGCTCAGTTGCACTTGCGTCTTTGCCGGCAACGGACGCGCCGACCTGCCCCGGCTCCCAAATCGGCTGACGAATATTATGCATTGGGTATTGCCTGTTTGAATGCCCGCGACCTTGGGCGGGCCATTGAGCACCTCGCCAAGGCCGACAGGCTTAAACCCAATCAGGACCACATCCGCTACGCTCTGGCGGTGTCGCACGCCTTGGGTGGAAACACCGACATGGCCTTCGCTCATCTCGAAGCGGCTTTCACTTTGCGTCCCGAAAACCGCTTCCACGCGCGCCGCGACGAGGACCTTCAGGGTCTGGCTGCCGACCCCCGCTTCCGCCGTCTGATTTATCCGGCAGGAAGTCATTAGGATTGGCGATTGAGGATTAATAATATCCAATTGAGGATTATCCGATCATGCAATCGACAATCGTCCATCGGCCATCGTCAATCTTCCGGATTCGTGCCCGTTGATGAAAGTTGTCGCCATCGGTGGGGGCACGGGTTTGTCGACGGTTCTACGCGGCCTCAAACACCACGTCACCGAACCCGCACGCCCCGCTCAGTTCCGGCCTGAAATCACGCGGCTCACCGCCATTGTCACCGTCACCGACGAGGGCGGCAGTTCCGGCCGCTTGCGGCGCGATTTCCGCATTCTGCCCCCCGGCGACATCCGCAACTGTCTGGTGGCTCTCGCCGAAGACGAACAACTCCTCACCAAGATTTTCAATTACCGCTTCTCCAGCGGCCACGGACTGCGCGGCCACAATCTGGGCAATCTCTTTCTTACCGCCCTCACCAATCTAACCCACGACTTCGCCAAGGCGGTGCGCCTGTCGAGCGAGGTGCTGGCCATTCGCGGCGAGATCTTCCCCGCCACGCTTTCCGATGTCCACCTGAAGGCCACGCGAACCGATGGGGTGGTCATTCGCGGGGAGCGCAGCATCACCAAAACCCGCGTGCCCATCCACCGCCTGCAAATCGTCCCCAGCCGCTGCCGGCCGCTGCCGGAAACGCTCGCGGCGATTCACCATGCCGACCTCATCACATTGGGGCCCGGCTCGCTTTACACTTCGCTGGTGCCCAACCTGCTTGTGCAGGGAATCGCGGAAGAGATCGCACGGTCGCGCGCCGTGAAAGTGCTGATCTGCAACCTGATGACCCAGCCCGGCGAGTCGCGGGGATACTCCGCCGCCGATCACGTCCGCGCTCTCCACGAGCACGCCGGACGCCAGGTGTTTGACCACGTCGTGCTCAACACCGGGACGCTCTCGGGGGCGCTCTTGAAACGGTACGCGGCTGAGCGCGCCGCCCCCGTCGTGCTGGACCTCGACGCCGTGCGCAAGCTGGGCGTCAAACCCCTGTGCGCCAACTTGCTGATCGAGGACCAGGTCGCCCGCCACGATTCCCGGCGCCTGGCAAAACTGCTGCTCTCGCTGGCCAAGTGATGAGTCGCCGGCCCAGCGCAATTACTCCGGAATTTCGTAGGGAAAGGCGCGCCGCAATTGCTCCGGGCGTTGGTCAGGATGGAAGCCGGAAATCAGGAAGCCGAGCCACGCGGCGATTTCCTGCGGCTCCGCGGTGGCGGCGCGCAAATCGAGGCCGCCGTAGCTGTAGCGGTCGCGGCTGTAGGGAACCAGGCTCTTCTTGAAGAAGAACACCAGGGTGTGACCGGGCTTGGGGGAGAAGATTTTCATCCGCGCACGATTGGGAATACCATTGGGCAGCGGCGCCCGCGCCACAATCTCCAGCCCCGCTCCGCTGGTTTCGATTTCGAAAGAATGGGCGGAAGCTTCTGCAGCGGCAGCCACCGCGCCGGCAAGGGGATTGGCCTCGACTTCCGCGCCGAGCTTTTCCGCGACCGTGGGTTGTGTTTGATTCGCAATCATAGCTTCAGGTATCAGGTGCGAGGTGTCAGGAAGACCCTGCATCGCGCCATCCCTAATCCCTAACCCCCAATCCCTAACCCCTGGTCGCCGGCGGCGTAAGAACTTCCGAAGCGGTGATCTTCTTCGGCCGCATCTTCCAGGCAAAGTACGGGCGTGCCAGCCAGCGCGCCAGTGCCATCTCGGCGTGATAAAAAGATGACGCCAGGTTGCGCGGCGCCAGGTATCGCGTGTCGCCGGGCTGCACGATCAGGCTTACCTCGATGTTGGGCGTCACATCGATGGGGATATTATTGCGGCGGCAGGCTTCGTACAAGTGGCGAAAGATAACCAGCATGTCTTCATATCGCGGCGACGGCACCTGTTCCATGTCGGAGCCGATGGTGGGGCGGAAGATGCAAACCGTCGGGAATGCGCCGATGCCGGTAATGTAGTCAATGGCGCGCAGCGTGTCTTCAAGGGGCTCGACGCCGGCGATGATTTCGCCCGAGCACGATCCTTTGCCCAGTTTTTTCGCGGTGTATTCGAGGGCGCGGAAAAAGGTCTGCTGCCCCACCAGTTGCTGCTTGCCGGGCAGGAAACGCGCGAAATACTCCGGGTTGTGAAACTCATAACAGAAGCTGAAGTGGTCCGCGCCCAGGTCGATCAGGCGGTCGTACTTCCAGAAATCGAGCGTGGGAATCAGTTGCAATCCCACCAGCGTGCCCACGCGCGACTTGACGGCCTTCACGTAAGGCGCCGCTTCGTCCAAATCGCGGTCGGTCTGATAGCCGGAATTGAAATGCACAAACGTGGCACCGGACTCCTGCTTGGCCGCGCGCACCACTTCCACCACGTCATCGAGGTCCTTGCGCGCCACCTCATTCACGCCCACATTCAAGCCGGAAGCGCAAAACTTGCAGTTGACCGCCGGCGAGTGGTACCAGAATCCGCACGAGTTCGAGATGTAGATGCCGAGGTAAGTTCCTTGCAGCACACCGACCTTGTGCATGGGCGTGCCGCGCCGGGTCTGGCGCGTATACCAGGCAGGCTCGGGGGGAATCCGCACCGTATAGCGATGATCCAGGCGCGTATCCCTCACCCAATATTCACCCTGCTCGCGGACCAACAGGTAGCACGACTGCTGCGCGAAGTCCTCCTCCACCGGCACGTTCACCCAGACATCTTTGATGGAACCGGGAATCACCAGCTCAAGTCCACTGCCCAGCCCGGCGCGGGTGCGGGTAATGAATCGCGCGTCGTTTTCCAGCGCGCAGGAAGGGTCAATGCGCATGCCTTTGCAAAAAAGGTCAATTTCAAGCTCGCAAGGATTAAGGTGGATAAAGTGCCCATGGGAGCCAATAGATGCAGCAACCTGCGAGGGGAGGGCGTCTTGCGCGACAATTTGTCCATTTGCGGGCATTAACTCACCTTTTCGATTATCTGCACGCCGCAGGCCAAAACAGACTATCTGTCTATCGGCCTATCGGGTGGTCGAAAATGAAAGACCACAGTTCGGCCACAAAGCCCTCGAAGATTATCGGCGGAGACGACCCGGAGGCCGGGATTAAGTTCGATTCATCCCTGGCTATGATCCCGCCGATAGCTGATTCGAGGGAAAGTCTGCCCGCAGGCGAGCACAGGGTTTAGACAGGCTGCAGATGAACGATTCCCTGCTCTTAGCCTGTGGTTGGCCTGTGCTCGGCTGAGACTTCAGCTCACCGACACGGAAATCTGCGCGCTGTGCGTGGTGCTGGTAGTTGTAGATGTTCCGGTGACGGTGACGGTGCCGGATTCTCCGGTAGGAGGTGTGCCGCCGCCACCCCCACCACCACCTCCGCCGCCACCGCAACTAAGACTGGCCACCAATAAGACCGCAAGAACCCCGCCGAGGGCCACCAGCCGCACGTTCCACAGAAGGGCCGGCGCGCGGCCTTGGCGAAGTCTGGACAGGGCGATCAGCAGCAGGCACAGCATGGCGATGCCCGCCCACCACCATCCCCCGAAGCGTGGGTTCCGGGGTAACGCCGGATATGCCGTGGCGGCGGTGGAAGCGGTTAGGGTGACCGTAATTGTATTGTTGCCGCCCAGTTCGCCAACCGAGCAGGTGACTCCCGCGAGGGTGGCGGCGACGCTACAGGTAAAGGTCGCGCTGTTCGTCACGAAGCTATCTATGGGGGTCAGGGTGAGAGTCGTGGTGCTGGTGCCGCCGGGAGCCATCGATAATGAGCTGGGTGAAGCACTGAGGCTGAAATCCGGAGTGCCGGTGTTAAAGACGAAGGCGTTTGACCAAGCCGCAGTTCCAGACGCGCCGGTAGCCTGAACCTCCCAGTAGTAAAGGGTACCCGCGGTCAGAGCCGAGGCCGGAGTGTAACTCGTCGCGTTGGCCCCGGAGGTGGCAGCGAAGATCGCGCAGCCGCTACACGCCGAGAGGGTAGGATTGGTGGTCAGCATAGTCGGGCTGGTGGCGACCAGGATTTGGTAACCGGTCGCGCCGGAGACGGGGGTCCAACTGAAGCCGGTGGTAAGCGTCACCGCCGTGGCCCCATTGGCCGGTGAAGTCAGGGTGGGGGCGGGCAGGTTTCCCGTGCCTCCGGGCCACTCCGTGACCAGGTTATAGGCATCGATCGACCCCAGGCCGGTTGCCTGGTCATAGCCGACGCCGGCGCTATAGCCCATTTGGCCGCTGGCGGGGCATCCCGTGTCCGTTGACTCTACCACGCAAGGCACAATGTTGTTGCCGGTGGTGATGTCGTGGAAGGCCGCCGGCGATGTGACTGCCATGGAATAGAGGGTGGGGTTAATGTTGCCCTGGCCCGATGGAGTGTTCATCTGCTGGTTGATGAGGGCGACAATCCCGGCAAAGGTGGGCGCCGCCGCAGAGGTTCCACCGGCCACGGTGAGGAGGTTGTTTGTAGAAGGGTTGCTGCTGACCTGGCGAAATCCGTTTTCGCAACTCCCCTGCACGCAGGTCAAGAGGGCGTCGTGTATGTTGGAGGCATTCAAAGCGAGGTCGGGAACGTCTCGGGCGTTGTCGTTGGGAACGCCGGGGCCCGTCTGCCAAGTGGGCTTAGTAAATTTGACGCTCGCGCCGCCCCCCCCGGCCAGCAGACCGTAAGTTGATGACGTATCGTTCCAAGCCTTCTCCGGAATGTAAGACAGGGCGGATGAGATTACGTCAGCTCCATTGGGAGCCGGAAGCCAATAATTCCCCGTGCCTTCGTTGTATTCGCTTCCCCCCATCCCCGTCACGAAAGGAGAGCTGGAGGGGAAATCGACCGCCAGGCCCTGCGTGGCCGTGGTAAGAACGGTGGTTGTGGAGGTGGAGTAATCACAATCTGCCGCGCCCGAATCGCCGGCGGCGGACACAATGGTCTGCCCTTGCGCATTTGCCTCGACGGCGAGCCCTTCCACCTGCTGCAACTGGGAGGGGGTCCATTGAGCTTCGCAGAGTCCATAGCTGATGGAAATAACCGGGGCCACGTTATTGCCCACGGCGTAACTCAGGGAGTCACCTACCGCGTCCGATGAGTTGACATAGATAATTTGGGCGTTCCTGGCCACGGCGCCTGACCATTCCACGTCCAGACTGGCTTCGGGGATATCCGTTGAGCTCGTACCTGGATCGGTCCCACTCACGATGACGGTGGGGCTATTCGGTGGCAGTCCGGCAAGGCTGCGGAAGGTGGTGATATCGCTCATCACAATGTCCGTCTGCCCCATGATCGCAATCTTTTGCCCGGTGCCATCAATCCCACTGTCATAAAGAGCCTTCACGTCATAAATTGTTGCGAAGTCCCCCGGCGTGACAAAATTATTACTGCTGATGTAGGAAGTGAAATCAGGTTTGGGGCCTGTCTTCACCTGGCGGAAGACGCTGCGCGGTTTTAGCCGGTAATTGTCCAGCCCGTGAAAGCCCAGCACCATGTCGGCAAGGGCGGCGGGCACGGCAGGCTCCGACGCATTGGCGTAATACGATTTCCCCTCCCAGGAATAATTATGGACCTCCGTATGAAACGCCGATTGGACTTGCGCGGCGGTCCCGGAGAAGCTGACCCATAGGCGGCTGCGGGCCGTCTGGGTTACCTGGAAGCCCTGCGCCTGAAGCCACGCCGTGACCTTGCTAAGATCATTCTGTGTCAGGCCAAACCGGTCGGCGTACTGCTCCGGCGTGAGCCATTGGTGATAGTTGGGCGACGAGCGGTCCTGCTGCTCGGCAAGGAGGGCGGTGAGGTCCGCCTGCTGGCTCTCCGTGGGCTTGAACACCAGGGTGATGTTCTCCAGCTTGAGGGAATCCGCCACCGGCCCCTGGTCGTTCTCGGGCTGGAACATGGGGCGACGGTTGCCTTCGAGCCACACGGCCGGGGACCCGGCAATGGGGCTGGCAATACGATCCTGCCGCGGCGATTGGGCGAAGGAAATCGGGCAAAGTCCGAAGACCAGTCCCAAAACCGCGAGGCCCTTGAAGACGAAAATAGTTTTGCGTGACATTGTTTTTCCATCCTGGCGGCAGCATGCAGCAGGCGTGTTTGCCCCAGCCTGTTGATCAGCAAGAATCCCGCCCCTCGGAGGCTGCGGAAAAGCGCCCCCATACTGTCATCCTGAGCGCAGCGAAGGACCCCTGCAGTTCGCGGGGCGCGCGAAAAGAACGAACTACAGGGGTTCTTCGCCCAAAAAACGGGCTCAGAATGNNGCGCAACTAGTTTTTCCGCAGCCTGCCAGGCACCAATTTAACCGCGAGTGTCGCGTAACACCTGATTCCTGACAATTGGCCGGCGACTCTGCCGCCCCGCGTGACCATTGTCAAAAATTGGATGTTACAACCCCCTATTGCGATGCCAACGCGTCTTCGAGGGTTATCCACCGGGGCCTGGCGCTAGTGCTTAGTTGCATTAATANNCAGGGGCTAAAGCCCCTAAATCCCACCCAAGTTCTGCGGCGGGGCTAAAGCCCCGCCCTTCCATCCCCGACAAAATAAGATCGCTAACTTCTGCAACTAAGCACTAGTGTCCTGAGTCAGAAATTCGCTCACAAATTCTTTCTCGTGAAGGTGGCAATTCCCGAGCCCCGGCAGGGGCGACGTCCTTTCACTGCTGTCCAAATCAGCGAGCGCTCGTGGCATTTGACGGGGCTTAGCCCCGCTGCTGTGCGGAAAGGCTCTGCCTTT